>CAZYBP010000006.1:0-24517 GCA_964645555.1 uncultured Gammaproteobacteria bacterium | reverse complement strand
TGGCTGAGTTTGCTTACCCTTCAGGTGATCTGCATATGGGGCATTGGTTTACATTTGGGGGAGCGGATATTTATGCCCGTTTAAAAAGGATGCAGGGTTTTAATGTCTTTTTTCCTAATGGATTTGATGCATTTGGGCTTCCTGCTGAGAATGCAGCTATTAAAAGAGGGATTCATCCAAGAGAATGGACACTTTCCAATATAGAGGGAATGAAACGACAATTTGCCTCAATGGGTGCAAGTTTTTCATTTGATCATCAAGTTATTACCTGTTTGCCTCAGTATTACAAATGGAATCAATGGATATTTTTGAAAATGTTTGATAAAGAGGTTGCATATAGAGGTAAAGCTTTTGCCAATTGGTGTCCAAAAGATCAAACCGTATTGGCTGATGAACAGGTTGTAAATGGAATATGCGACCGCTGTGGTACTACTGTAGTACAAAAGCAAATAGAACAATGGTTTTTGGCTATTACAAAGTACGCTGATCGTTTGATTTGGCCACAAAATCCCAGTGTTGATTGGCCGAAATCAGTTATTGAAGGTCAAAATAATTGGATTGGTAAAAGCCAAGGAATAAACATTTCTTATAAGATAGAGGGGACGGATAAAGAATTAGTGGTATTTACTACCCGGCCTGATACTAACTTTGGGGCTACTTTTGTGGTTTTGGCACCCGAGCATCCCTTAGTGCTAGCACTGTCTGATGATAATCATAAATTTCAGGTTCAAGAGTATATTAAACAGGCAGGTAAAAAGAATGAGTTAGAGCGCAAAGAGAACAAAGAAAAAACAGGAGTTTTTACCGGTAAGTTTGCTATTAATAATTTGAATGGAGAAAAAATGCCTATTTGGGTGGCAGACTATGTTTTGATGGGGTATGGCACAGGGGCGGTTGTTGGTGTACCTGGCCATGATGCCCGTGATTTTGAATTTGCCAAAGCAATGGATCTACCTATTGTTAGAGTTGTAGTTGGCGAAGATGGTGATACATCTGCAATCACTCGTATCGAACAAGTGCAAGAAAAAGAGGGTAAAATGATCAATTCGCAGTTTTTGGATGGCTTAGATATTCACAAAGCACTTAAAAAGATTATGGATTATTTGGAAGAAAAAGGTTGGGGCGAAAGGGTTACGGTTTATCATTTGCACGATTGGTCAATTTCCCGGCAAAGATATTGGGGCACTCCTATTCCTATTATCCATTGTCCAAAATGTGGTTTAGTGCCTGTTTCTGAGACTGATTTACCAGTTAAATTGCCCTCAGAGATAGATTTTACTCCTAAAGGAAAACCACCTCTTGCTACAGTTGAGGATTGGGTGAATGTTAAATGCCCAAAATGTAACGGTGAAGCCAAGAGAGATACTGATACCATGGATGGTTTTTTTGACAATTCCTGGTACTTTTTCCGTTATCTGGATTCTGAAAATGACCAAGAAATTTTTGATAAATCAACAGTAGAAAAATGGTTGCCGCTTGAAATCTACTTTGGGGGAGCAGAGCATACCTTAGGTCACACTCTTTATTCCCGTTTTTTTACAAAATTTTTCAAGGATTTAGGGCTTATAAATTTTGATGAGTATGCAAAAAAACGGGTTAATCATGGGATAGTCTTAGGTCCTGATGGAGAAAAGATGAGTAAATCCCGTGGTAATGTGATTAATCCGGATCAGGAGGTTAAAAAGTATGGGGCAGATACAATTAGAGTTTATCTGGCCTTTTTTATGCCTTATGATGCTACCGGACCTTGGATTTCTGATCGTGTTGGCGGACCCTACAGGTTCCTGCAAAGAATTTGGGGTTTGTTTGATAAGGTAAGTGAAGAAGCAATATCCACTAAGGATCTTTTTAATATGCACAAGACCATAAAGAAAGTAACAGTGGATATTGAGGCTGTTAAATTTAATACAGCTATTGCCAGTTTGATGGAATGGTTAAATTATCTATCAAGAAAAGAAAAAGTTTCAAAGGAAGAGTATAAAACCTATTTATTATTACTAGCACCCTTTGCTCCGCATATAACAGAGGAGTTATGGGCACAAATTGGAGGAAAAACCTCCATTCATCAGCAGTCTTGGCCACAGTTTGATAATAAATACCTGGAAGAAGAGGAAGTTTTCATAGTAGTCCAAGTTAACGGAAAAGTCAGAGATGGTCTCTTGATACAAAAAGATATAGTAAGTAATAAAGAAATGATAGAAAAAATAGCTCAGGCGAGTTTGAAGGTGCAAAAGTTTCTAGAGGGTAAGTCTGTGAAAAAAACCATCTACGTTCCAGGTAAGATCCTTAGTTTTGTGGTTTAGCAACCTTTATTATAATCTGCTAACAGTTAATCGTAGTTAGTTTAGGTTGTTAGGACAAGATAATTAATTTTCATTTGATATTGACTTAATATTTAGAATTTGAATTTTAAAATTTAGTAATAGGAGTGTAAAAAACTTGTAAGGTTATGGTATAATTTTTCCATTATGACTGCTCATCTGCGAGATCATAATTGGTTGCTTTCCCGTTTAGATCACCTCTGGTCAAGCTATTTCATGGATGTTTCGCAGGATAACCCCATCTTTATTAGGTTTGGCCGGTATTCCAAATATAGATTAGGGTCAATTAAACTGGAGAAAAGATCCGGTAAGAGCAAGATTACCATTACCGGTATGTTTAGAGATCCAAAAATACCGGTAGCTGTGGTTGATCATACCATTGCCCATGAATTAGTTCACTATGCTCACGGTTTTTCCTCGAAAAAAGTCAGGCTGCATAGATACCCTCATGCAGGGGGGATAGTTAACAGGGAGCTGGAACGCCGTGGAATGAAAAGTTTGATCAAAGGGTATAAAGCCTGGATTCAAGAGTATAAACAAACCTTAAGATAACTCTACTCCCCAATGTATTCATCCATCTTGGAACAAATCGAAAAGTTTAAATTACCAATAGGTTTATCGGTTTTAGGCCTGGTACTGATCATCGGCGGTATATTTTCTTCCGGGTTAGACAAACAAAAGGTGCAACAATTTCCCAAGGAAAGTTTGGTGAGCAATAATCCTAAAATTATTTCTGTGGATGTTTCAGGGGCTGTAGTAAAACCCGGGGTTTATCAGTTAAAAGACGGGGATAGAATAGAGGAAGCCATAAAAGAGTCTGGTGGCTTTGCTGAAAATGCCAACCAAGAATATATCGCAAAGTATCTTAATATGGCACAAAAGATCATTGACGGCACAAAAATCTATGTGCCAATAGCAGGAGAGGATGGAGTAGTGGCAGGTGCTGCCAGCCCAAATGGGATACAAACTAAAGTTAATATTAATACTGCCTCCTCAGCCGAGCTGGAAGCTTTATCAGGGGTCGGCGCTGTGACTGCCCGGAAGATTATTTCAGGCCGTCCTTATCAGCAAGCAGAGGACCTTTTAAGCAAAAAGGTTGTGGGTAAATCTGTTTACGAAAAACTTAAAGATTTCCTGGTGGTGTATTAAGTATTATGTATCAAGTATTAGGTATAAAAAGCATAGTACATAATACTAGAACCATGATACTCGCAGTAGTTTTATACCTCTTGTTATATCTGTTAAGGTTAGAGCAGGGAGGATGGGAACCTAAGATAGATTTATTCCAATCTCAAAGGCAAATGCTGGATCAAAGGATCAGCCAGCTATTGCCCTCTCCTCAAGCTGAAATCTTATCAGGAATTCTTTTGGGGCAGAACAAAAATTTACCTTCAGGGATTAAACTGGCCTTCAGGGACACCTCAACTTTACATATTGTAGTAGCTTCAGGCCAAAACTTAAGCTTGGTGGCAGGGTTTTTCTTAGGTTTTGCCGGTTTAATCAGGCGTAAAAATGCTATAATCCTAAGCTTTATTACTGTGAGTTTGTATGTATTGCTAACAGGTTTTCAAGTTCCTATCATAAGAGCGGCTATTATGTTTACTTTAGCCTCAACTGCTCAGTTTTTTGGCAGGCAGAGGGATGGAATTTGGGTTTTAATGTTTACCGCGGGGCTTATGCTTTTAGTAAATCCGCTTTGGATTTCAAATTTATCTTTTCAGCTTTCGTTTATGGCTACCTTTGGTGTTATAGCCATTGCCCCTATTTTACTTAAATATTTAAAGTCCGTGCCTATTTTGAGCCAGGATTTGGCAGTATCTTTGGGGGCCCAACTAATGGTGGCACCTATTATTGCTCAAAATTTCCACCAGTTTTCAGTTGTTGGATTAATTACTAATCTACTAGTATTGTGGACAGTGTCATTTATTATGATTTTAGGCACGGTTACACTTTTTTTGAGCTTTTTTTCGTCACTTTTAGCCCAAATTGTGGGTATTGTAACCTCAGTGTTGCTAACTTATTTCATTTATATTGTCCAGTTTTTTGCTTCAATGCCTTTTGCGTGGGAATATATAGGACAACAGAGTTGGCTAGTATGGATTGGTTACTATATGATTCTTGCCGGAGGCTTGATGGTTTTGCATAAGCAAAATTACAAGGGGTAAGGACAAACGCTAAGAGTGAAGTCTTTACGCTTTACCCTTTACCCTTGTAATATTGAATCTTGTAATATTGAATTATGTTATTATTAGAGAATGCTCAAACAACAACTTTTAGAAGATTTAAAAAGGGTAGCAGAGGAATTGGGTTATCCGTCAACTGACATAGTTTGTTCTATTCCTAAAAATTCAGAATTTGGGGACTATACTACGAATTTGGCCTTGCAGCTTGCTAAACTAAAATCTATTTCTGGTAAGCAATCCTCGATAGATATCGCTAATGAAATTACAGAAAAAATAAAAGTTGCTCCTTATCTAGAAAAAGTTGAAGTAGCCGGTGGAGGTTTTATTAATTTTTTCATAAAAACTGAAGTTTTAGTGAAAAATATGGATAAAGTGAGTAAACTGGAGAATTCAAAAGTGTTTGTTAGTAGCAAGGAAAGCAAAACCAAAAAGGTGATGGTAGAATTTGCTCATCCAAATACCCATAAAGCTTTCCATATTGGCCATTTACGTAATATTTCTACCGGTGAATCGATAGTTAGGTTGTTGGAAGCGGTAGGCTTTGAGGTTATCAGAGCAAATTACGAAGGGGATGTAGGAATGCATATAGCCAAGGCAATATACGCTTTATTACATGTTGCATCATTTAACAAAGAAATTTCTAAAATAAAAGGTGTCAAGGAAAGAGTTGAGTTTTTGGGGAAAGCCTATGCTGCAGGCAGTAAGGCTTTTGAAGAGGATAAACAGGCTCAAAAAGTTATCAAAGACATCAATTTTCTAGTTTATGCTGCTGCTCAAAGGTATCAACAAGAAAAAGGCATAGAACCTTCCTCCACTGATTATTTAAAGTTTGTTGAAGATAGAAAAGATGAAGTAGACCAGGTGTTCGAGCTTTGGAAAGAGACTAGGCAGTGGAGCTTGGACTATTTTGAGACAATTTATAAAAGAGTTTATAGCCACTTTGACCGTTATTATTTTGAGAGCGAATGTTTGTCAGGAGTAGACCGGGCAAAAGAAGCTGTTAAAAGAGGAATTTTAGAAGAAAATGAGGGAGCGGTTATTTTTAATGGTGGCAAATATGGATTGGATACCAGAGTTTTTATAAATAGCCTTGGTTTGCCTACTTATGAAGCTAAAGAACTGACTTTAGCTGCTAAAGAAATTAGTGAGTTTGGACAACTTGCTAAAATTATTCATGTTGTTGGACCAGAACAATCAAGTTTTTTCAAGGTTACTTTCAAAGTAGAGGAACTATTAGATTCTAACTCATACCAGGACAAACAATATCACCTGGTTTATGGTTGGGTCAGATTAAAGCAGGGCAAAATGAGTTCCAGAACAGGAGAGGTAGTTTTAGGGGAATGGCTTTTAGATGAGGCAAAAAATCAGATTAAAAAAGAGTTTCCTCAGATGGATGAGAAAACCCTGGAAATAGTAGGGGTTGGTGCAGTTAAATATTCTATGCTTAAATTCTCTACCAGTTCAGAAATCAGTTTTTCATTTGAAGACTCAATCTCTTTGGAGGGTGATAGCGGACCATATATACAATATAGCTATGCCCGGGCCAAATCGGTTTTACGTTCAGCAGGTTTTGTTTATCAGGGGTTAACAGAGATAAAGGACTTAGAAAATGAGGAAAGAAGTATATTACAAAAAATTGAATATTGGGAAGAGGTAGTATCAGAGGCAGCTAATAATTTTTCTCCCAATATCATAGCTCAATATCTGACAGATCTGGCAAAAACTTTTAATTTATTTTATCAAAAACATAGAATCATCAAATCAGAAGGCAAGAAAAAGGATTTAAGGCTAGCTTTAACTTTTGCAGTGGCTATATTACTAAAGCAAGGACTGTATCTTTTAGGTATTGAGAGTCCTGAAAGGATGTAATGTTTAAAAGGCATTATCAAAAAAAATCTACTAATCCACTGTTTGTTATATTCAGGCTGTTTCTTAGCCTGGTAATGTTTACAGTGTTACTAGCAGGAGTTTATACTGCCTACAAACACTTTTCAGGCTTGGATCCTTTAAAACTTGACCCTCAAGCAGTAATTAGTAATATTGTAGGGGATGAAACTTATCAACGTTTTTTCTCTTTTCTTTCCGCAACTAAATTAACCAAAATCCTGCCTGATGAAGTTAGTAAAAAGATATTAGGCCAATCAGCCACTGTTGAGAATTATGTTAATACAAATAATTCAAGCGAATCTTTATTTAAGTTTTTGCTTGTGGCTGATACACATAATGATAATGACAATTTAAAAAAAGCCATCACTCAAGCAAAGCAAGCCTATCCTGACTTACAATTTATTATTGGGTTGGGGGATTATACTGATGTAGGTACTATAGAAGAGCTGAAAAAAGCCAAAAATGAGTTTGATTTATCTAATTTGAGATACTTTTTACTAGTTGGAGATCACGATCTTTGGGATGCCAGAGATAAAGGTATGGTTGCCAATACCAATTTCAGGGAAGTTTTTGGTCTATCTTATCAGTCATTTACTTATAAAAACTTTAGATTTTTACTTTTAAATAATGCTGATAACTATTTGGGAGTAGAAGATGATCAGCAAGAGTGGATAGCTCAAGAGTTTGACAAATCCAAAACAGAAGAAAATAAGGGTATATTTGTCTTTGTACATGAACCCTTGTTTCATCCCTCTTCAGAACATGTGATGGGAAGTGTAGAAAACAAACTTAAACTACAAGCCAAGAGTTTGATTTTCCAGTTTAAAGCAGCGGGAGTTTTAAAAATTTTTGCCGGGGATATTCACTATTTTAGCGAATATGAAGAGCCGGAAACTAAACTGTCTATGGTGACAGTGGGGGCAGTTGGTATAGAAAGAAATCCTCAGTCTCCCAGATTTGCAGTGGTAACGGTTATGGCAGATGGTTCGACCAAAGTGGAAGATGCGGAAATTAAATAGTTCAAAATTCAAAATTACCATAACTTTGTCCGCTTCGATGAGTCAACAAGGGGAGCACTTTAAACTTTTAACTTTCTTGTGTATAATGATTTGAATATGTTACAGCAAACACTGATTATCATTAAGCCTGATGGTGTACAAAGAGGTTTAACTGATGAAATTATCCGCCGCTATGAAGCAGCTGGTCTGAAGGTTGTTAAGAAAAAAGAGATCATGGCTCCGCTTGAGATAGTTGAGAAACATTATCCGATGGATCCTGATTACCTTAAATCAATCGGTGAAAAAACCATTGCTGCCGGGCAAGCAGTCACTTCCGCTGAAGATCAAGGCAGAAAAGTAGTTACCTGGCTTAGAAAATTTATCACTTCAGGGCCAATTGTGGCTTTACTTTTAGAAGGAGAAGATGCTGTGGCAGTGGCCCGCAAAACTACAGGTTTTACAGACCCTGCAACTGCTGAAAAAGGGACGATTAGAGGAGACTTGGGCACAGATAATATCTTGGATGCCAATAGAGAAGAAAGACCTGTCTGGAATTTAATTCATGCCTCAGGTAACCCCGAAGAAGCAGAAAAAGAAATCAACCTTTGGTTTGGAGAAAAATAAGGCTTGTCTTCGTTAGTCTTTCATACTCATCATTCCTGCTCCGATTAGCCCTAGGGTACAGGAGGTTGTAAGTAAGGTTGCTCCTATTAACGTTTGTGATATAGGATTAGGTATAGCCAAGAAGCTGGTATAGAAAGTAGCAGGTGCACTTGCTTCTAGCAATTTTGCACCTATGATTGATCCGGTAATACCCAGAGATAAAAGAGTTAGAGGCAGAATTTTTCTTTTTACCCATTGGAAGGCAGAACCTAATTTTTCCAGGAGAGGTCTCATAATTGGATCATTATGAGAAAGGGGTGTACGTTCAGCTATCGCTTCTGGATGTGTGTCTATTCCTTCGGTCATATAGGTATTATACCTAAATGATCTAGTTTATTCCATTTAAGTCGGAGTGGCGGGAATTGAACCCAGCTGCTTCCGGCTCCCGATGCCGGCGGTCTACCGATGACCTACACTCCGAAGCTTAAATTATACCTTGTAAAATGTTAAAATTACATAGTTCTACTAAGCCCCTGTAGCTCAGTAGACAGAGCAGCTTCGTCCTAAGAAGTTGGTCGGGGGTGCAATTCCCTCCAGGGGTACAAAAAAATGTCCAAACGTTTCAAGCTAATACTGGCTGTTAGATTTTCAGGTTACCTATTATTTTTCATCGGCTTAATTGCCTTTTTTTTTATGTTGGGACCACTAGTGCAATCAGAATTTAAATACCGGCTAGACCGCGTCTTTGGAGTCAAAAGAACAATTGCTACTGTTACAACTTCTACCCAAGATAATGGTGGTCCTAACAACTTTGACAATGTTAAATCCTCGGACAATCAAATTGTGCCGGTGGCCACTGACTTTGGTATAGTCATTGAGAAAATAAACGCCAATGCTAAAATCATTCCTAATGTTAATCCGGCCAGTGAAAGTGAATATGTAGGAGCTTTAACCCAAGGGGTGGCTGAGGCTTTAGGCTCTACTCCTCCCGGACAACCAGGAAATTTATACCTTTTTTCTCATTCCACAGATGCACCCTGGAATATTGTCCGGTTTAATGCCATCTTTTATCTCTTAAGAGAGCTTGAGGCCGGGGATAGGGTGATTATCTTTTATCAAAATAAAAGATATGACTATATAGTTTTTGATAAAGCTATAGTCTCACCAACTGATGTTTCCTATTTGACTAACCGTTATAATGAGCCTGTTTTAACTTTACAAACCTGTGATCCACCCGGAACATTGTTAAATAGACTAATTGTCAGAGCAAAATTGGTTAATAGCTAGTATAATATATGAAATTAATGTCTAAGCGCTTCATTATTACCATAATTACTTTAGTGATTATTGCCATTGCTGCCGGAGTGGCTATTTTTTTTGCCAAAGGTTATACCTTTTCCGCTAAAGAAAAGAGAATTGTTGGTACCGGTATAATTTCCATTACTTCTCAACCCGATTCTGCCTCTGTTTATGTGGACGGGCACTTGACAACAGCCACCAATGCTACGATTTCTTCACTGTCTCCCAAAGGTTATTCCATTAAAGTAGTAAAAGAAGGCTTTATACCATGGGAGAAACAAGTTACAGTCAAGGAAGGGCTGGTTAGCGAGATAAAAATAACCCTTTTTCCAGCTATCCCCACCATTTATCCGTTAACTTTCAATGGAGTTTCAAATCCGGTTTTGTCACCTGATGAAACAAAATTTGCCTACATAGTTTCCGCTACCAATATGACTGGTACAGCTGCCAAAAAAGTAGGAGTTTGGGTATGGACAATGAGTAATAATCAACCGATTGCCTTTGCCAGATCATCGGAGCCTCACCAAATTGCTGCTACAACAGTAGCAGATTTTTCTAAGGCTACTTTAAAATGGTCTGCTGACTCAAAGCAGATATTGGCCACAGTTGGCCAGAATAATTATCTTTTAGATGCTGATAAGTTAAATCAGGATCCAAGAGACATTACTCCCATACTTTCTGCTACTTTAAAGTCTTGGGAAGATGACAAAAAAGCCAAAGATGAGTTGAGTATCCAAAGTATCAAGGATGTAAAATATAGAAAAGTAGCCTCTGATTCTGCGTTTTTACGCTGGTCACCTGATGAAACAAAATTCATGGCCAAAAAAGACGCCACCTCAGAAATTAAAGTTTATGATTTGGAAGAAAGCAAAGATTATGGCTTACCTGCAGCTAAGATCTACAGTTGGTTGCCTGACTCAAGACATATTATATTGGTAGAGGATAAAAGTGTCTCACTGGTAGATTTTGACGGAAGTAATAAAGCAATAATTTATGCGGGAAGTTTTTTGGATGATTTTGTGGTGCCCTGGCCGGATTCCTCAAGACTTGTGATAGTCAGTTCTTTCCCCACTCCTACAGCTTCAGAGCCAAACCTATATGGTATAAACCTGAAATAGATTAAGGATAGTTAGGTTACAATAGTTTATTTACCCCTATTATTAAGTAGTCAAAGCGGATATCAAAGGTTTCCGGGTGAGAGATTTTAACCAGGAATCCACCCCTGATTCTGTCAGCTATAGCTAGAGGTTGGTTAGTAACTGTTTGAGGTGTCAAAATAATGATGGAATCTTCTTCAACATAATCATTTTCTACAATTACATCTGTTTGTCCTGAAAGTAGGGTGGCAGAACCCGTAGACTTGCCGGCATTAATCCTGATTTGGTCAGCATTTAAGGTAACAGCGACTAAGTTGCCTGTTTTATCTATGGTGACCTTACCGTTGAAGATATCCAAACCCTGGGCAAGGAATGATTTTTGCAGGTACAATACGCCAGTATTGTATCCTGAGCTTGTTGAAGGATTGCCTATTACATTAATTTCATTACCATTGGTAATAGAAAATGTTCCATCAACTGTTAAATCTCCAGCAATAGTAGTATTACTTAGAGTAGTATTACCAAATACTTTAAAGTTATCCTGGATTTGGGCCTCATATGCT
This sequence comes from uncultured Gammaproteobacteria bacterium, assembly GCA_964645555.1. Taxonomy (GTDB): domain Bacteria; phylum Patescibacteriota; class Microgenomatia; order Daviesbacterales; family UBA10151; genus 2-02-FULL-38-15. Next base: position 13,566 of record CAZYBP010000006.1, on the reverse strand, counting down.
TTTAACATGCCAGAGATAGTGGCCTCAGATTGAACATTTAAGTTAGTAATGGTAGCAGAAGAGGTTGCCAATAGAATTTCCGGAGGAGTTAGATTGAGTGTAGAGTTTTGAGTTAAGAGTGCAGAGTTGGTAGCTTCCTGGGCACTGGAAGTAGCCACTTGAGCTGATGATGTGGCAATATTGGCTGATGGACTAGCTATTTGTGCAGAACTTGTAGCCGGAACCAGTACAGCAGAAGAAGAAGTAGCAATACTGGCACTTTGACTAGACTCTAGACTCTTGACTCTAGACTCCAGATCCTCAATTTTAGCATTAGCCAAGTCTAACTTGGTTGTAACCTGGTTTAAGGCAGTCTCAATGGATGCAAGCTTGCCTCCTAAGTCAGTAAAAGATGAGGAAGTTTTAACACTGGTGGAGAATGGATCAGAAGAAGAGGAAGTTAATTGTCCTGAACCTGTTGCCTCAGATAATGAACCCATACCATAATTTTCCAGCATTAAGGAAGAGACTTTAATCTTGGGCATAATTAAGTTACCTTGATCATCCATGCTTAAAGCAGAGAAGAAGTTAGTTGGGTCGGCGAAAGAGACCTTAACAAATACCATAATCTTGTCTTGGTTTGAATCAGGATTCCAAGATTCTAGAGCCTGACCAATTACTTCACCGGGTCTAGTTGCCTTCATAGCTTTACCTGCTTCATCAGCAGAGGTTAGGTAATCTCCGGCATTAATCGCAGCAGAGGAAGTAGCAATTTTAACAGGTACTCTACCGGCTAAGGCTACAGGGATTTTGCCATCTGTCAGCGATTTAGAACTATCTCCTAAGATGGTTTCTCCACCAACAAGTAATCCTGGGGAAGTAGAGTGGACTCCGATAATATTATTTTGATATGCCTTCATAGATTTAGTTACAATATTTTGAGTGGAGCTGATAGAGATAATATCTCCTGCCTCAGTAGTCCCATCTGATTGATAAACCTCAGCTATATCTGAACAGGAGGTAACAGGACCGGAATTCCAGGTGGTATCAGCACAACCAAACCTTGCTCCTCCTGCTACATCCAAATGGTATGAGGGAGCAGTATTATTAATACCCACATTCCCTTGAATAATTAACCCATTAGTGGGAGCTACATATCCTCCATAATCTACTCCAATTGAGGCATTACCTATTACAGAAAGGTTGGAATTTGCAGTAGTTGTGCCAATGCCTACATTACCAAATGTTGCCAAACTGGTACCTGGAGGTAGATTTAATGCAGTAGTTGATGGCCAAAGTATTGCTCCACCATTGACTTGTAATGTTGTCCCGGCTGTAGTTGTACCAATACCCACATTACCGCCTACAGCAATTCTCATGGCCCGGGTATTATTGGGCATAAAGTCAATATCAGCATCAGTATTGATGTCAAAACTATCATCAGCATCTTGGTATTGGAAAAATGCCCGTTCAGTTGTCAAGCCTTGGTAAAAGGTAAGCTTAGGGCTGCCAGTGGTATTGGTAGAGGATAAACGGACTAATTCCGCATCACCACCTGTTATTTCCAGTTTTACCGCAGGTCCAGTTGTCGCAATTCCTAAATTACCATTATCATCAAATCCTCCCATAAGTCTTGGAGTATTATTTTGGACAAAGATTAATTTAGAAGAGGTAGCCTGGATATCAAAATCTACTTGTCCACCTGTTGAATCTTCTAAAGTTAATTTAGGATCAGCTCCCTTAAGGTGAAGAAGGGAAGTAGGAGTAATAGTCCCAACACCCAAATTACCATTGGAATCCATGACTACTTCAGCATTTCCAGACCCATTAACATTAAAGCCTAAATAATTTGAAGTTGTATCATATGATAGGGTATATTCATCTGTATTAGAGGTACCAATGTGCAGTGTTCCTGGTCCTAAATATGCATCTTTCCATCTCTTACTATCACTTCCCAGATCATAGGTATCATTTACAGAAGGAACTAAATTACCTGAGAATGTAGACAAAGATGAAACAGTGAGTGACCCACCAATTCCAACATTACCAGTAAAATTACCTGTACCTATTACTGATAGATTATAGTCTGCAGTAGTTGTACCTACTCCAATATTGCCATATGTACCTAAACTAGTTCCTGAGGCCAGAGAAAGGGATGCAGTAGTAGGCCAAAAGATTGCCCCTCCATTTGATTGAATGGATGCTCCTGCTGCTGATGTACCAATACCCACATTACCAATAACTGTTAAGGTAGAACCTGGACCAGTTGTACCAATCCCTACTCTACTATTTTGTGTATCAAAACTGACAAAAGATGTTCCTGCAGAATTACCAATACCTAAAGCAGTGGTTGAATCAACCAATGGTTTCCATAAAGAGCCTGTGGCAGATAATATATTTCCTGAAGAATCTACTTTAAATTTCTCTGTTCCTATGTATTGTAAGCTAAGTATATCACCAGTACTGTGGGTTCTATTGACTAGTAGCGAAGGCGCGGATAAAGAACCTATATAACCTACAGCGGGGGAAGTTGTGCCAGAGGCAGTATCGTAATCCAATCTTATTCTACCTGTTCCACCTGCCCCGCCAGTTTTAGTTCCTCCTCCTCCTGATCCTGCACTTGCACTTACCAAAGAAGTGCCCAAAGTCATCGAACTTGCTCGGATTAAGATAGACCCTCCGGAGCCGCCTCCGCCTCCGCTTCCGTTGCTTGAGGGAGTTACGGTACCACCGTTAGCTCCATCACTGGAAATTGAACCACTGTTAGTAACTGTTGAAGCTGAAATAAACACGATCCCTCCGCCATTCCCTCCGTCTCCTAAACCAGTTGTCGTTTCAGCACCAGCACCACCCCCGCTTCCCAAAAGCAGACGTGAAAGATTGGTAGTTCCGTATGTTCCACCTCCACCTCCACCATTAGCGTAACCTGTAACAGTCAATCCTCCGCCATTTCCACCAATAGTGTTACTACCATTTGCTCCATCGGTAGCACCACCTGAACCAACTCCTCCATACCCAGCACCGCCTCCAGCTCCGTAATTACTATCAAAATTACCTCCACCTCCAGCTCCACCAATAGTTCCCGCTCCTGGATTTCCTCTATCTGCTGATAATTTACTGTATGTTCCACCTCCACCTCCTTGTCCGCTTGTTGCTGAGTTATTACTGTATTTGGTACCTCTACCTGCTGTCCCGTTATACGTAATACCGCCTTCTCCTCCCCAGCTGGTTCCAGAATTTACTGTTGCCCCAGTATACCCTTTACCAGTAGCTGTGATTGATCCTCCGGAATTTACATTTACAACTCCAGTAGATCTAAAGAATAATACGCCTCCTTTACCAGTAGAAGTAGAGAAAGCTCCGATGGTCATTGTTCCATTTACTGTAACTGAGGAGTAATTAGGGATCCTTTGTACCATGATGGTATATTTGCCAGTTGAGCCATCATAGGTATTGGTTAATGGTTTATCTAAAGTTAGAACATTTCCTGAGATTGAAGTAATAAAACGTGTTTCGTATTGACCCACTTTGATACTATTAATGTTATTTGCCCAGGCATTTGGATCCAGGATTTTATATTGAGAAGTATTATCTGGATTCTCAGTCCAAGAAGAAGAGACTGTTAAAACTGTACCTGTATTTGATGAGATTGTTCTTTGCTGGCCTTTTCCTGCACCAGAGGTGATGGCTACGGTCATATTAGCATAAGCATTAGTAGTCCAGGATTGGGTAGTATCTGTTAAAGTGGTAGCATCTCCTGAGGTAGCAGTAGACTCTACAACATATCCATAATATGTAGCATCTAAATTATTTGGATCCCTTAAATTAATGATTAATATTTCATCTCCAGCTGCAAGTCCTGTTGGGGTAGCACCTAAATTAATAGTAGATGCTCCGGATGATAAGGTAGAGGTGATACTAAAGTTTACTGCATCAGCGTTTGCCCTGCTTACACAAGTATTTGAAGATGCTGCATCCAGGGTAACTGTAGTTGAGACATCTACAGTACATGCTCCATCAGAACCATTTCCATCTAAATCAGTAGTATCAGTTAGTTTGGTAGTTCCTCCGTACACTTCTAAGGAGTTAGTAGGTGAAGTAGTGCCGATACCTAAATTACCGGCAGCAACATATACCAAGGCGGAAGCTCCAGACCCTATTTGGAACAACTGTGAAGGATTAGTGAAACCTATCCCTATATTACCTGCACTAGTGATTGTTAACCCTAAGGTAGAAGAGCTTCCTCTAAGTTGAACAGTACCAGATACGTCTAAAACTGATAATGGGATACTAGTGCCAATTCCTACATTTCCAGAAACTATTAATCCATTAGAAGGCGCTGTAGTGGTAGTGGAGCCTGCATAGGAACCAATAGCTACAGCACCATTGATGTCTAATTTATTTGTTGGACCAGTTGTGCCGATACCTACTCTTAGGTTTGTAGTGTCAATATTTAATGCTGTCAGACCAGAAGCATTCTGAAACTGCATGGCGGTGGTAGAGTTAAGTAGGCTTCTTGAGAGGAAGCCGCCATAATTATCAACTCGGAAAGCTTCTGCTAAGTAGGTATCATTAGTTGTGCCAAAAGTTAAACCATCAAGTTTGGAAGAAATCTGGTTAACAATGGAGAATTTAGAATCAACCACTAAATTGGATTGGTTTAAGTTTGTACCAAATGGATTATATGAATTGGCAAAGAACTCTTGTAAAGAAGTATCTTTAGTTTCAACATAAAATTCAGCAGAATTTGCCAACGCTATACTTCCACCTAAAGCCCTGCCAGCTCTTTGTGCAGAGGGTCCAACATTACCAGAAACAGAGATAGAAACGTAATCATCATCAGTAAATGGATCATTGGTATCATCGTCATTTTTGTCAGTAGCAGCATTGTCAGAAGCATAAACATCTTCCCTGGTATCTGAGTTTAAGCCAATCACAGATATGCCTCCGGCATCACTGCCGTTGTTACTACCAATAAATAGATAAGAGTTAGAATCATCTACTGTAACAGCTCGGACGGAGTTAAGAGCTGTGGCAGAAGTGACAGTATATAAGCTTTGCAGGGTATCATTATCTGTTGCTCCATCACTGTCTGTGTCATTTGAGGTGTCATGGTTTTGTAAAGCCCTTAGTCCTACTTGATACATATGCTTAATCTGAGAAGCAGTTAAAGTTTCAGCAGTAATAAATGTTTCATCAATATCACCATTAAAGAAGTTGGCTGCAGCATTTGAGGTGCCTGACAAATCTGCCCCAATAGTTGCTGCAACTGATGAGTTAGTGATATTGCCTGTTTGGGCATCGGTATCTACTAAAACTCCGTCAACATATAATCTCTGGCTTGTCCCGTCATAACTACAAACTACCTGGTGAAAATCAGTAGTATCTGTATAGGTAGCTGTTGAGGCAGAGGTTTTATTAGCTGAGGTATTAGTTAGACATTGCACTAGATCGCCTGAACTCAGTTGGATTTTATATGCCTGATCTGCAGCAGCTTCACCCCATTTACCCATAATTACTTCTGTAGCTGAGCCGTCTGCATCTCGTCTAAACCAGCCGCCAAAAGACCAAGTAGTGCCACCGGAATCCAAATCTGCATCATCTGCACAAGTCCCGGTTGTGCCGGTACAAATATAACTTGCGCTGCCATCAAAATCCAAAGCAGAACCGCGGACTCCGCCGGGAGAAGTACCACTAGCTGAAGATCTGGTAGGAGTAGTGGCAATGGTGGTCCAGGCGTTACCTTTGGTAGAGATATCGGTGTCGGACGTGCCTAGGGTAGTATTGATAGCTGGGTCGCCAACATCGGTAAATGGCATCATATTACGGATATCTCCAATTAACTCTTCAGTAATCATGCCGCCAATTGTGGTGGTGGCATTGGAGTAGTATTTAATCGAGCCATTAGTCTCATCTCCTGATTTAGTATTTAATACTGCAGCAGTAACTGAGGCTTGGGTATATCCTACATAGACAGTAGGGGATTTACCATCAACAGTAGAAGTTCCCTCAGTTACATAAAGATCATCAGGCGCTACCTGAATAGTTGGAGCAGCCGCCCCTGGTGTTAAAGCTGGGGTAGTAGTTTCATCCCAGGTATTATCAGGAGTGCCGGCAGTTTCTGAAGCACTATCTGTAACTACCGAGGTCCATCTTTCCAGTTGTGACTGCGTTTCGTTTAAGGCCCATAAATCTCCTTTTTTATCTATCCAGACAGCGTTAGAATCATCACTAGAAACATCAGAATATGAATAAACTACGCTGTCAGTCTCGTTAATAACCGAAGTGCCGGCATCAGTGCCTACAGCCACATAAGTCTTACCATTAACTATTTGGGTATGGACATCGTTAACAACAGTATTAACAAGAGGGGAGGAGACGTCAGCAGTCCAAGTAACAGTTGAGTTTCTACTCCCAATATTTTTGTCTCCATAATAATCATTGGTAGCATTATATTTTTTAGCCCGCTCAGTCTTGAAATCAATTACATATAATCCGCCAACAGTGCCATTATTGCCGTAATAGATTTTTCCGTTTAAGGCATAGATAGCTCTTCCAGAGGAATTGGTGGTTGGGCCAATCATCTGCTCGGTAGCACCCGAGCCTTTTCTAAAATCCATCCAAAGAGTGTTATCCTTTGCATCATAAATATATAGTTTGGTAGTAGTAGCAACTAGTATAGCTTTTTTAGGGAAAGCTCTTTGCCCGCATCTATCATCTGTATCTTTAACGCAGTTTGGGGAAGTATTATCGATAGTTTCGTTATACCAAGAGGAGGCTCTGGCTCTTTCATCATCTGTCCACCTTCCGCCGTCAGTATCCTTACTGGTATCATAAACAAAGACATTGGTGATGCCTGATTGAGTAATTAAGTCAGTATGTCCACCCAAAGTTAAATCCCGGTCATTTAAAGCCAGCATATTTCTTTGATCTTGCTGAATAGTTAAGGGGTTAACATTTCCTACAGAGTCTCCATTAAGAGTAAGCTTAAGAAGGTTTCCGCCAGTTGCAGGTTTAGCATTAACTTCAAAAACTGTGTTATTAATATCAGTATTAGTGACAGTGCTACTAGTTCTTTGGTTTAGATCCTGGGCAGTTACCCTTAGAGTATTGGTAGCCAGCAAGTCATTTTTAACTAGCTCAGGTGAAGTGAGATTGGTCAAGGTAGAATAGAGAGAGTAACCGGAAGACTCCATCCAGAGGGCATTACCAGTAGTTCCGGTTCCACCATCATCATAAATAATAGCCAAGGTACCGGATGTATCTGTGACAGAAGAGCCTGAGTTATATGCATGTGTAGGTGTACCTGAAACACCCAAGGCTAGGATGTCTTGGTCAGCAGCGGCAATCGAGGCAGATCCTGCAGTACCAGTATCTACCGCTTTATTAGAGTTAGCATTAGAATAAAAGTCTACTACTGAATCAGATTTTACCCCTAAAACTGTCAAGGCTCCGGTATTAGTACTACTATCACGGGTTCCAACATATAAAAATTCTTTTGAATCATCAACTTCTATAGCTTGGACTAGATTAACGCTGCCCACTAGTTGTTGATAAGAATCAGCAGAGAGTGAATCAGCATCAATCCTGCCAGCTGTATGATTGTTAGCGGCCCGTCTGCCAGCCTCATACAGGCTTCTTATTTGAGAAGCACTTAAGGCTTCTGCTGTAACAAAGACATCATCCACAGATCCTGTCCAGAAATTTCCGGTTGCACCTAAGTTTGTTCCTATCCTAAGTGCTCCGCTGTTTGCCAAAGTTCCGGTAGCTGCTATACTGGCATCCCGTCCTACACGCACCCCGTCAACAAAAATAGTTGCAGCTGTTGCGCCGTTTTTAACCGCCACCACTTGATGCCATTGGTTATCATCATAATCGGTACCTGAGGTAGAACAGGGAGCGTCGTCCGGTGTAAAGGTAGCATCGTCATCTACCCCAAAACACATATCGCCTGAGGCATCCATATAAATGGCATAGCCTGATACTGTCCCGTCACCTTTAGAAATTATATTTTGCTGGGCAGCAATAGTGTCATGCTTAAACCAGGCTCCGATAGTGAAGTTATCAGAGGCGGCAAAATCAAAATCAGCATTGTCATCACAAGTAGTATCGTCATCAGTATCAGAACAAAGGTAATCATCTGTACCGTCCAATGTTAATCCCGTACCTCTGACAGCACCTGAAGCAGAGGTGATATCGTTTGCATCTGCCCCGTCCATGGTCATTAATTTATTAGCCTGGATAGATTTATCTGCTATGTCTGTACCAGAAGTAGTTAAAGATGCAGTTTCATTCATTGACCACATACTCCGGATATCTCCTGTCATCTCTTCAGTTATTTGAGAGGAAGTGTAATATTTGGCAGAGCTATTTGTCTCATCTCCGGATTTAGTATTTAAGACTGTTAACCCAAGGCTGTGGCCAATATATAGAGTGGGTGATCTGCCATCTACAGTTGAGGTGCCGTCTGTTCCTACTAAAGTATCAGGAGCTGTAGTAGAGAAGTTTGGAGTAGAGCTCCACAGGGCAGGGGTAGTAGTTTCATCCCAGGTGTTGTCTGGAGTACCATTTGTTTCATCTGTTGTATCATCTATAACTTTATTCCATTTTTCCAGTTGGTCTGAGGTGGTATTGAGTGCCCATAAATTACCTTCTCCATCCAGCCAAGCATTAGTATAGCTATCACTTGTTACATCAGAATAGTCTTTTGACGTGCTTGCGGTTTCATCAATAACAGTAACAGCTGTATTTCCAGCTTCAGCTATATATGTTTTGCCGTTTATAGCCCTAACATGAACATCGCGAAGTGTAGTTAAACTTGTAGGGCTAGCATTAACTAGTACAATCTCAGTAGTAGTATTTCTTCCATCTAAGGTTCCTACTCTAGCATATAAACCACTAGCATTGTATATTTCTGCCCGATCCTGAGTAAAATCAATTACTGCTAGGCCTACCGAACCAGCAATATAGAGTCTGCCGTTTAAAGCATAGACTGCTTTGTGGTCAGTTGATGGTATGGCATAGTTTGATCCTTCATCAAAATTCATCCACTGAGTATTGTCTTTGGCATCGAAAATATAAACATCAGTATTAGTTGCTACAATAATGGCTTTTTCCGGAAACTCTCTTCTACCACATCTGTCATCAGTGTCATTAGTACAAGCAGCGCCTGTATTATCTATAGTTTCGTTATACCAGGAACTGGTTTTAGCACGATCGTCATATCTCCATTTGCCACCATCCCAATCTTTGGTTGTGTCATATACAAATACATCGTTTGCATTAGTCATGCCGGAAGTGACTTGATCTACCTGCCCTGCTATAGTTTGATCAGAATCACTAAAGGTAAAAGCATTTCTATTACTAACTGACTTCATGTTTATAAAATTGCCCGAGGTTAGGGATGTAGCGGATAGATTCAAAACATTGGTGGTAGTAGCAGAACTAAGGATATCCAAAGCAGCGGTTGGTACTGAATTACCTATACCAACATTACCTGCAGAGGTAACTACAAATGGATTTGAGTTTGAAGTATTTACTTGGAGTGCCTGAGTAGGAAGACTTGTCCCAATTCCCACGTTACCGGCCACAATCATATTACCTAAGGTGTCAACTCTAAACTTATCAACGCCTGCGTATTGCAGACCCAATAGGTCACCGAAACTAGCGGATCTATTAATTAATAATGAGGGAGATAAGGAACCACTATAGCCTATTGTAGGAGAGGAAGCACCGGATACCGAAAGGGAATCCACCCTTACTCTTCCATTACCTGCTGCACCACCATTATTTGTACCCCCGGTTGATTCTCCTCCAGTTCCTCCTGTGCCTCCTGTGGCCGTAACTAGAGATGAGCCTAAATTAGCAGTTGAGGTTCTAATATGAATTGATCCTCCGGAACCACCTCCACCACCAGCTCCCCAGCCTGATTGTTTATTTGAACCATTACTTCCATTAGCACTGACTGTTCCGTTTACAGTAATTGATGTAGCACCGACAAACAAGATTCCTCCTCCTGCACCACCAGTACCTCCGACATTACTAGTACCACCTCCACCACCACCACCACCAGTTCCTAAGTAAAGGTGAGAAAGATCTGCTGCTCCATAACTACCACCTCCACCACCTCCACCACCATTTCCTCCGTTGTTTGAAGAACCATTACTGTAACCACCATTTCCTCCTATATTTCCACTGCCATCTGAGCCGTTATTTGGATGGCTACTCTGGCTGTAAGCTTTTCCTCCACTACCTACCCCTCCGTAACCTCCACCTCCACCACCACCCGGATCTCTAGTTTCATTTCCACCACCACCACCAGCTCCACCAATAGTTCCTGCCCCACCGACCGCCAAAGGAGCAACAAAGTCAGATCCGTTTCCACCTCCACCACCTTGACCAGCAGCGCCATCGCTACTAGTTGCCCCACCTGCTCCTCCGGTGCCGTTATAGGTAGCACCTCCACCACCATTGGCTGTTCCTCCTGCATAACCTACTCCGTTGGCATTGATGCTTCCTCCAGAGTTAACAGTTACTGCTCCATTAGACCTAAAGAATAGAACTCCTCCTTTGCCAGTAGAGGTAGAGAAGGCAGAGATTGTCATTGTTCCGCTGACAGTTACAGAGGAGTAATTAGGGATTCTTTGGATCATGATGGTATATTTGCCAGTTGATCCATCATAGGTATTGGTTAATGGTTTATCTAAAGTTAGAACATTTCCTGAGATAGAGGTGATATAGTGTGTCTCATATTGACCTACTTTAATTTGATTGATGTTATTAGCCCAATCATTTGGATCTAAGATTTTATACACCGAAGTGGAGTCAGGATTAGTTGTCCAAGAGGAAGATACCGTTAAGGAAGTTGCATCATTTGAGGAAATAGTTCTTTGTTGGCCTATTCCGGTTCCTGAGGTAATAGCTACGGTCATATTAGCATAAGCATTAGTAGTCCAGGATTGGGTAGTATCTGTTAAAGTGGTAGCATCTCCTGAGGTAGCAGTAGACTCTACAACATATCCATAATATGTAGCATCTAAATTATTTGGATCCCTTAAATTAATGATTAATATTTCATCTCCAGCTGCAAGTCCTGTTGGGGTAGCACCTAAATTAATAGTAGATGCTCCGGATGATAAGGTAGAGGTGATACTAAAGTTTACTGCATCAGCGTTTGCCCTGCTTACACAAGTATTAGAAGATGCTGCATCAAGTGTAACTGTTGTTCCATTATCTATACTACATGCTCCATCTGCTCCTGTACCATCAATTTCTGAAGTATCAGTAATCTGAGCAGTGCCTCCATATACTTCTAATTTATTGGATGGGGAAGTAATACCTATACCTAAATATCCTAAAGTTGAGTTATATACTAAAGCTTGTGCCCCAGAACCTATTTGAAAAGCTTGGGATGGGGCAGTTAATCCAATACCAATATTTCCAGCTCCGGTTACTGTTAAGCCTACAGTAGTAGAGGAACCTCTAAGTTGAGAAGTACCATATACATCCAGTAAAACAGAAGGAGTAGTGAAACCAATTCCGACATTACCATTACTATCAAATACTACTTCATTTGTCCCAGATCCATTAACATTAAAGCCTAAAGAGTTTGAGGTTGTATCATATGATAAGGTATATTCATCAGAGGAAGAGGTACCAATATGTAATGTTCCTGGTCCCAGATATGCATCTTTCCATCTCAAACTATCACTTCCCAGATCATAGGTGTCATCTACAGAAGGAACTAAATTACCTGAGAATGTAGATAAAGATGAAACTGTGAGTGATCCACCAATTCCTACATTACCTGTAAAATTACCTGTACCTATTACACTTAAGTTATAATCAGCTGTAGTTGTACCTACTCCTACATTACCTAATACCCCTAAGCCATTTGTTGGTCCTGCCACCCCTGTTAATCCCCAGCCAATAGTAGAGTTACCATTAACAGCCAAGGTAGATATAGCTGTAGTTACTCCTATACCTACATTCCCACCTGAAACATGGAATAAATTAGTAGGTGAGGCAGTCCCTACACCCATCTTACCAACCGTGCCGATTCCTGATCCTGGTCCTACAAAAACTGTTGGGATATTTGAATTAAAGCCAATCATTAAGGATTGAGTAGTGTTATTTGTCAGAGGATTGGCACCGCTTATACCTAAACCTAAAACAAAGGTATTATCAGCACTCCCAGCTGTTGTATATCTTCCAACCGCAAATGAATCAGTTCCGCTCGCAGTTGATTGTCTTCCTAAGGCTACTGAATAAGCTCCTGTGGCTTGAGCAATTCTTCCAATTGCAATAGCATCTTGAGCGCTAGCTGTGCTTCCTTCACCTAAAGCTACTGACCCAAGGCCACTTGCAGTATTTGAATATCCAGCAGCAAAAGCCCCCTCTTGAGAGGCAGTGTTGCCAGACCCTAGAGCTACAGCATTTAGATATGATGCAGTATTGCTGCTTCCTGCCGCAAAAGAACCTGTGGCACTAGCGGTGTTGTTTAATCCAAGGGCGATAGAGTTTGTGCCTATATTAGAATCATCCCAAGCAGTACCAGTTACAGCCCCAGCCCTAAAGGCACCTTTTGCTGGTATCCACATTAATCTTGTGCCTGCACCTGATGTAGGAGTAGCACCAGTGGTACCGGTGGCTAAAATTGCACCATTGGTAACGGTGAGGAGAGCAGCAGGATTAGTTGTCCCAATCCCGACATTTCCATTAGAATTAATCGATAATCCATTAATTGTTGTTCCTGATTGTAATGATCCATCTCCATTTGTGGTTAATGCAATTAAGTTAGCACCAATCCTTCTTAATCCTGAATCAGGATCATTACTAAATGAATATGCAGGAGCTGAAGCTGTGCCATTTGATGCCAGAAATACTCCCGAGGTAGTTAGATTACCTGATAAATTAGTAGCTCCGGATACTTCTAATGTATTTAAGGTAGTATTACCTGTAACATTTAAATTAGCCAGATTAGCTAGTGAGGAAACTACCAAACTATTCCCAATCCCTACATTACCTGTTAAGGAAGTATCACCGGATATTCCCAGTGTTGCACCAGATATACTTTTTGTAACTTGTAAAGAATCAAGTAGTGAAGAAGATGTTACAGTTAAAGATGTACCTATCCCCACATTACCGGTAATATTTCCAGTACCTATTACAGATAAGTTATAGTCTGCAGTAGTAGTACCTATTCCTACATTACCTGAAACAGCCAGGCCATTGGTGGGTGCTAGGGCTGCAGAGGTGGTAGTAAAGCCTATTAAGCCGGCTCCGCCAACAGCCAAATTAGAAGATAGTCTGCCTGTACCTATTACATCTAATGTATAAGATGGAGCAGAATTTGCTATACCAACATTACCATCAGCATCTATTAAAAATGGCGTAGAGTCATTTGCTACATCATCTACCCTTAAGGCATTAGCAGCTGCAGTTTGCAGGACGTGCAGTTTAGCAGAAGGAGAGGTAAAGCCTATACCGGTATTACCTGAGGCCACCACAAATTTTCCTCCGGGGGAAGTGGTGCCAATGCCTAAATTACCATTTCCGTCAAACCTGGCTGCTTCAGTGCTGGAGGTA
>CAZYBP010000005.1:0-35469 GCA_964645555.1 uncultured Gammaproteobacteria bacterium | reverse complement strand
AGACTGTTTTGGCTTTGGGGGTTTTGGCTCTTTGGGAGATACTACCAGCAAACTGGTCAGACCGGCTTTTGATATTTCTGCTGTAGCTGTAGTGATTTATTTTTTACTTGGAGCGTTTAAATACTTAATGTCCGGAGGCAAAAAAGAGGAAATAGAAGGAGCCAGGAATATGATTTTTCATTCCATTGTGGGTTTTATAGTACTGATGTTTGCCTTTTTGATTTTGCAATTTTTACTCTCCTCTTTATTCGAAATTAAGCAATTCCAGATATTCCAATCTTAATTAATGAGTATGAGGATGTATACGTTCTACCACTATTTCCCTGGTTGCAGATGCTAAACCTAAAATTATTCCTCCAATAGCTGCAACAGGAATCCACCACCCGGAGACTCCCCCTTTTTCCACCTCAGTCACCACAACCTTAGGGGCGGGAGTCGCTGCTAATGTAGGAGTTAGTTTTGCTGCTTGTGTTAATTTAACTTTTGCTACTTCTTCAGCTCTTCTCTCTACTAATTCATCAAAATCTTTTTGGTGTAAACTAACAACGTCCGGATCAGGGGTAGCGCGAACAGGTACTTGTACTGTCATTATTTCCGGAACTTTTACCACCTCCGGCTTAACTACTTCCGGCTTTACCACATCAGGATGAACTATTACGACCCCTGGCGGAGGCTGCTGCGGCTGCGGTGCTGGAGCCGGCGCGGGAGGTGGTGTAGAACGCAAAGCATCAAGTGCAACCTGAAGATCTCTTAATTCCCTTAGTGTTTGCTGTGTATCTGCTATCCGGGTAGCCAACGCATTGGGGGTAGCAGTACCAACCGGAGCAACTGTTGGTGTTGCTAAGGCTGCGCGCACAGTAGCAGGAATATCCGGGGTTGGGGATTGAACCACAATAACTGTTGATACTCCCTTACCGTCATTGTCAACATTTGCAACTACCGGGGCTGCCGGCTCAAGTACAGAACCGAGTATACCAACCAATATCAAGCTGCTAACCCCTAAAGCAACTCTTGTGGCAAGAGGATGACGGCTAGTCTGCAGGACAACTGTATTGCCAGCCTGTTCTCTTCTAGTTTCAGGACTACTCATAATATATAGGCTTTATTTTAGTGTCCAAACAACTGGGGACAGTATTAAAAAAGTAAGAAATATAAAAGAGAATCTTGTTTGTGGTAATATATTTTTACAACGCTCCTATGGTTAAAAAAATTCTCAGTCTATTGATTCTTGCTATTATTTCCCTATCAGTCAGTACTACGGTGTTTGCTACAGAAAGAGATGCAGGTGCGCGCTGCAACCCAGGGGACAGTTGCAAAAATAATGCCGATGGCAATCCTACTTCGTGCAAACCGATGTTTAACAATGGCAAACCCGTAATTGACAAAGATCTTAATACTCAAGTACATGAATGCCAACAAGTATCAGCTGTAGAAAAAGTTTTTGGTCAAATTCAACCACCTGCTCCTTTGGCAGGACTTTTAAAAAATGATCAAACCGGAGCAGGGGGCATCAGTAAATTTTTAAGTAATCTGGTAGCCTTGTTTTTCTCATTAGCAGCAGTTGTGCTGATTTTTATGCTGCTATGGGGAGCATTTGACTGGATGACTTCTGAGGGAGATAAGGAAAAACTAGGAGCTGCTCAAAGAAAAATTATCAGTGCCATTATTGGCATTGTTCTGTTTGCCATAACTTTTGCCGTCATACAAATTCTTGGGGTGTTTACAGGCTTTAGGTTCTTCAAAGGACAGGGTGTTACGAGAGTTAACGAGCAGGGAGTTAAATTCATTTGTCCTGATGGAACTAGGGTTGGGGGCGGGTCAGATGATCCTGATATAGCATGCCGTGGGCATGGCACTTGACAAGCAGATATGATTATGGCTAAGATTAGCTAGGATGAAAAAAATAGCTTTTATTAGTTCTACAGCGTTATCTTTATTGACAGCTTCCAGAGTATTTGCTCAAACTCCTGCCATTAGTGTAACTGCACCTAGCCAAGGATTCAAATCAATATCAAATTTTATTACTAATGTACTGACAATTAGTTTTGCAGTGGCTATTTTGGTGGTATTAGCCATGCTTATTTGGGGAGCATTTGAGTGGATTACCTCAGGCGGAGATAAAGACGCTGTAGGAAAAGCTAGAAATAGAATTATTAACGCTTTGATTGGCTTGGCTGTTTTGGCAATTGCCTTTGCATTAACAAAATTGGCGGGTACCTTCTTGGGATTTGATGTTGGAAATATTGCTATACCCAGTCCAGCACCAAGCGTTCCTGCAGGACAACAATAAATCCCTCCCCGCTGTAAGTCTCGGGGTATCCTAAAGCGACAAGTTTATTACAACAGCAGCAAACTTGTTTATTGTTCTTGATCTTTATTCCTTTTTGATGATAAGCTGATATTATGCCCCCTGCAGGACTGGACCAGATTGAACAGGTATTTACCGGATTTATTTCTGCAGTAGTATTTTTAGCCTTTGTAGCCTCCTTAGTTATGTTAATTATTACCGGCATAAAATACTTAACGAGCGGAGGGGAACCAAAGGCAGTCCAGGCAGCCCACCAGACAGCCACCTGGGCCCTTTTGGGAATTCTCTTTTTTGCCATTGCCTGGCTTTTATTACAGTTAATCCAAGGCTTTACCGGAATACCGGTGACAGTTTTTGATATAAAAACTTTATGTGTTGGCCCAACTTCTGCGTTAGAATTTTGTACAAAATAACCTTGACGCCAATTTAATCGGGATTGACAACGTATAACGATTTTTGTTAAAATTGTATAACTATGGAATTGGTAACAGTCGGGCCAAAATATCAAATAGTTATCCCTAAAAAGGTAAGGAGGATATTAAAAGACATAAAGCCAGGAGATAAACTTGGTGTGGATGCTATAAGTGAAAATGAAGTCAAAATTAAAACTGTACCAAAGAATTGGTCTGATGCTCATTTCGGTGCCTTTAAAAAATACTGGAAGGGTATAGATATGATTGCACATATAGAAAAAGGCCGAACTGAATGGGAAGAGAGACTTAAAGAACTGGATCAAATCAGGCAGGGTAAAAATCCCTATGGCAAAAGTAAATAAAGCAAGTTTGTTGCTTCGCAATAAATACAAATTTATTGGCCTTGATACCAATATCTTTGTTTATTACTTCAATCAGCATCCGGAATTTGGCAAAGCAGCAAAAAATATAATTGATAACTTGGCAGCAGACCAGATACAAGCAGTAACAAATGAGATATCTGTCATAGAACTCCTTTCTCATCCTATTTTATCTAAACAAGATGTCAAAGAAATGGAGATGCAATTTTCAGAAATCCCTAATCTTAAAGTATTAGGAATTGGTCATATCTTAGCTTTGGAAGCAGCTAGAATTAGAAGGGAGTACGGGTTCCGCCTGGCTGATTCTATCCAACTGGCTACAGCAGTGTCTGAAAAGGCTAAGGCCTTTATTACCAATGATGCTGATTTGAAAAAATTTAAGGAACTGAAAGTTGTCTTACTTGAGCAGTTGTAGTTGCAAAGTGGTGATAGTTTGGGGTAGTGTTATATTTAGTCAAAACTCAAATGTTAAAACTCAAATCTTCCAAACTAAGTTGCTTAAGATACTTGGGTTTTTTAGGTATATTTCTAACTATACTTATTACTTGGACGCCTACCGCTTTTGCCCAAAACCCGCTACCTTCAACTACAACCTACAACCTACCCACTTCTGTCTCTCCCACGTCTCCTTTGTATACAGATCTATTAATACACAATTTATTCCATAGTTTTTCCTGTTTAAGTATCGGACAATCTGTAATTGGCCAACCTTGTTTGACTTACCAATTAACGAAAAATGCCCAAGGCATGATACAGGGAGTGCCTGTTTTGTCCCAAGTTGATACTTCAGGTGGAGTTTTAGGTACAACCACATCTTTAATAGGTATGCTTTTTACTAATCCACCTGTGAGAAGTGCTGATTATTTAGCCTCAGTAGGAAAGGATTTAGGGATAGTTAAGGAAGCTCAAGCCCAGGTTGTAGGTTCAGGACAGGCAGTATTAAACCCCATATTAGGGCTTTGGACAGTATCCAGAAATATTTCTTATATTATTATGATTATTATCTTTGTCATCATAGGACTTATGGTGATGTTTAGGACCAAAATCAACCCCCAAACAGTTATAACAGCCCAGGCAGCCTTGCCAGGATTGGTATTAGGCCTAATTATGATTACCTTCAGCTACTTTTTTGCAGGACTTATATCTGATATGGCCTTTGTAGGGACAAATATTGTAGGTTATTATTTCTCGGCAGTCAGAGGCCAGACTAATCCACCTCAAGATTTAGTTAACGATATCTCAACTCAAAATATATTAACTACATTTGGTAAATTTGTCTCCATCATAGACCAGTCTAAAGCAAATCAAGTAGGCCAGATTATTTTTGATAATGTTGGTCCTGATGCTCAAACCAACATTAGATTATTGGTAAGCTTTTTAACCATGCAATTTTTTGCTCCTATAGCTAACGGTTTAGGTAATATAACTACTGCAGTCGGCACCTATATACCACCACTGGCACCTGCTCAATGGGTCGGAGTAATACTTGGTCCAGCAACTACCGCGCTTAGTGGGATAGGTGGGGCACTTGCTCCAGCACTCATGTTAAGCTTTATGTTATTTTTTATTGCTACACTAGCTTTAATATACCAAATGATTAAATTACTGTTAAGACTGATAAATAGCTATTTAACAATTATTTTTTTGACTATTAGCGCGCCGTTTCAATTTTTATTTGCTTCCTTGCCTGGCAGACAAGGGATTGCAACAGGCTGGATTCTAAATATGCTAGCTAATATTTTGGTATTCCCAGCTGTTTTGGCAATACTTTATTTTGTAGCTTTTCTATTAGCACCAACCCCAAGAGATAAATATGCGCCATTTATTGTTTCTTCACAACAAACTCAGCCAAGTTCTTTGATTCCTGCTGCTTATGCTGAAGATCAAATCAAAGTAGTAGGCAGAGATACTTTTCCTTTGTTTGGTGGTCTGGATTTGAGCGTCATCGAAATTCTCTTATCGTTCGGGGCTTTAATGGCGCTGCCTGCTATCCCAGACTTAGTGGTCAAAAGTGTTGGCAGAATGGGTCAAGCAGGGCAATTAATTGGCCAGGAGATTGGTGGCGGGATCGGACAAGGACGGCAATATGCTGGCCAATTTCAAGGCGCTGCTTCTGGGGTAGGCGCTCAAGTTGGGGGAATGATGGGTGAGTCAGCATATACCGTGATTGATTATGATACAGCTGGTAGACCCGTATACGGGCTAAATCCCTTGTCATCTCGGGCTAATATAATCCAAAAGGTGCAAGCACGACAACAAGTTATAGGTGGGTCAAGGAAGGTATATGGATTGCAGAAATCTTAATTAGTTATTTGCTTTACCATTAATCCAGTCCCACCCATTTGTATGCTTTGGCAATTTACCAAAAATGCCTGCCTCTTTAGCCAATCTTGGAAAATCAGCTAAGTCCTCGTCTAGCGCTGCAAAATACATGGCTGTATCAGGATATAGTAAACTGTACTCTCGAGATCTAGCAAACTTTGCATATCTATAAATAAGTAAATTATTTCTATGTCTCGATGCACCTGAGTCACGGTTTTTATCAACATCATCATCCAGAACCATCCGATTTGTTTTTGGATCTAACTCATATTCGCCATTTTCTTTATTCCTTTTGTAGACTTCTTTCCCTGCTAGATTAAGTGGGGCACGATCACCCCTAAATAAAGATTGCAAAACTGTATTTCTGTGTACTAATCTTTCTAGCCTGCCTAATGCTGCTCGAGCGCTAACCAGAAGTTTTTGCCAGTCATCTTCAGTAACTTGGTGTCCCAAAACCTGTTTATTTCTTATTAAATCATAGTGCTGCTTAAGGTTGGTATCGGCCTCATTATTAAGCTTTCTACCCAGAGATTCCTCCAATTTTTCCTCCTGAGGATTATACCAATCCGCAATAGCAGCCTCCAAAACTTTTTGAGCTGCATGCAGTTGAACCACCCATTTATCTGAAGCAAATTGTCCAATCAGTTTATATTTGGAATAAGCCATCATTCTGAAAACATCAAAGGGGCCTCCTAGTGCGCTATACATCTTTGCCCAAGAACCAAAATCTACTGATATAAAAGGCAGAAAGGTCCTTAATCTTCTTGCGCGGTAATCAGGCCATAGAGCTGCTAACGCTCTTGAATGGAACCATTCTTTCATAGATCCTCCATGATCTTGTAACACATACTCAGTACGGTTTTTTGGCCGAGAAGCATCTGCAGGATAAAAGTTGAGAAAAAGTTCATCACCAATTAACCATTCTGATTGATAAGATTCTTCTTGTGCAGCCAGTACTACTACAGGCTCTAAACTAACTACATCAAAACGTCCAACTCGTTGTAAAGTAGGATCTACCATCAATAGATGAAGCGCATGAGGCGGAGCATCTTCAGGACGCAGCTTGCCTGCTTTAACTGCCTCAGCAGCCGCAAACGTTGGTTTGCGTAACATTAATCCTGTCCACTCTTCTTGGTATCCAGGATATGGGCTAAGTTCGGCGCCACAATAGGGATGGACAGAAACATCCTCATCAAACATAATGGCATCAAAATCAATTGGCTTTTTCTCAACATGATCAAAAAACAATTTCCCGCTGCTAGGATCTATAGTCCCCGCAGGTGTATTGAGTAAGATTTGCTCTGCTTTAGAGTTTCTATTAAGATTATCAAAAATAATCCGCTTCCTGTCTTGTGGGGGTACTATTTTCCATATCAATTTCTCTTGTTCTTCCGACCATTCTTGAACTATAGCTGGGCTGTTAAAAATAACAGCATTACCTTGATCGTCATATTCAAAATCAACCTTTAAACCAGTAGTTAAATTAGCAGTCGTATGATCTACAGATATAGATCTGTTAGTAGGTCTGCCTTTATTATCAAATACAAAAGCTTGCACTTGACCTTCCGAAGCATACTGTAAAGTCTTAGGCTTGCCATTATCATCAAAGACTAAAACGACAGGATCACCTCTGAAGTTATAACCTATGATTCTTTCGTTGACCGGAACTGCGTAGCGATATCTGTCAATTGGATCCTCTGTATCTCGATTTTCACCATAGATAGTGTAACCTAAACTATTTATATCTACTGGTTTGCCATTACGCAGTAAAGTAAAATCCCACAGCTTGGCTTCACGCCCGTCAGCTTTCATTTGCCAGATAGCAAACCTTCTCATCTGACCTACCTTATAAAACAACTCACTCGCAAACAAACCCGTTGGATTTGGGTGAATCCATCCATCTGCTCTTAACTTATTTTGCATTTCCTGATCTAATTTACCCCCATAAGTAGCTTTGGCCCAGTTTTCTGCAAAATGGCATGCCCTTCTAGCCCAATAATCTGAGATGAAATCCCTAAAAGGTCTACCTTCTTCATCTCTGTCAACCAGATAAACTGTTCCTCCCCTTTGAGCTTTCTCACCCATTGCACCAAAGAGCTCCCAGGCTGTATGGACAGCATTGCTGGTTTCTGTATATAGGGCCCTCTCTGCCCCTTTAAATTCTGTCGGATCTCCCCCCTCTTCGAGATATTTTTGCATTTTTCTCACCATAGTTAATCTTGCCAGAGTTGCTAATTCAACAGGCTTAAGTTCATTCGGTTCCTCTACACTCAACTCTTGATAGAGTTCGTCTTGAGCTTTCCTATCAAAACCTTCATACAAATTTCTAAAATACTCATCTGATCTAAACTTAACTATCTCATCCAAATTCCTTTGATACATCTTTCTACTGAATCTTTTTTCAGGATCATCAGGATGATACTCTTTTAGGGAAATACCCAAAGCCTCTATAACCAGATTTGATATTATGTGTTCTTGCAAACTTCTCATCTCTATTGCATTACGATCTGCCTCAGCACCATCTAGCTGTCCCCTGGAACCGTTAGGATTATGCAGTAGTTCCAATCGGGGATCCCTTGATAGTCTAAATACTAAAGGTGCTACTCTGCCTCGTGATGACCTGATCAGCTGAAGCATCCTGCTGACAGCATCCGGTTTTGCTGTAACAATTTCCCAGGCTTTTTGACCAGTGGGAGGATCATATAGTTCAAAAAATAAATCAGCTAAGATCGACCCTATGGTGGCCTCTATCTCATATTTAACCTCAACTGAATAGGCCTGCATTTCTGGGCCTGCCCTTTGGCCGGCAGAAATCAAAGCGTCTCTCATTCCTTGTATTTTTGGAAAAAGCTCGTCAGGAGATTTACCCAAACTCCTAACCCAGGGAATAAAAGTTTCTCTAACCCTATCGAATTGCTCTCTAGTTCTGGCATAAACTGTAAAGTAATTTGACCAAGTGGGACGCCAATATAGCTCACCCTCTGCTTCTTCAAGTTTCCTAAATTCTGAATGCCGTTCTGCTTCAAACCTATATCCACCTTCAATTTCCGCAGGTCTTGTAAAACCTGGAATCATTGAAAGTATTTTATCCAAAGCTACATCAATATAAACCTCCCAAACTTCTTCCAAAGCAGCAAGTTTAGGATTTGAAGCTCTTGCCATGTTAAAAGCTCTTTTTCCTAATTCCTTTGCTACTTCAATTCTTTTATTTACACCAGTTGTGCCCTCAGTGCTTCGAGCATAGCTTTCTTGTTTACCATTAAGGATCTCGCCAGAGGACAAGTTTTGATCAAGCCCTTGCTGCACTTCTTTGACTATTGAATCCAGTTCAGTATCTACTGCCTGTAAGATTCCTATTGTCTTAGCTTCCTTGAAATATCTTGATAAATATTTCCTGGCTTCTTCTATCTGGTCCACATTTGGAATAGTGGCGTTTTGTCGTTCTCTGTATTGATCAGCCCATAACTTTGCTGTAGGGTCTTGATTATCAATTTTTGGTATTGTTTCTAATTGCTGATCTTCATATTGCTCTCTTGCTGCTGTAATCGTGGCTTCTTCTAAATCTGCAGGTTTAAATCGCTTGCTATCCTGTGATTTCTTAGTATCTTGTGCCTCTAAATATTTCCAATACTGATAATAATCTTTTAATAATTTTCTATTTTCAGCATCGCGATATAGTTCTTTATATTTCTTACCCTCCAGTCTTGCTAATTCTCTAGCTACCTCTAAACGCTTTGCTGTAAATTCCTTACTCCATAACTCCTCCCGTCTAAACCTTCTAAAACCCTCCGGTGGCTGGGGCTCATCCGGATCTTCTTCATCTTCAGGCTCTTCAGGAGTCTCCGGAGGTCCTTCTCCCCCACCTCCTGCTCCTCCTGCTGCTGGCTGTGGTTGAGCATTTCTTGCCTCTATTTCCTTTAGTTTGGACACTAAATCAGGAAATTTAGCTGGATCATTAATACCTAAAAGGACTGATAGCTCAAGAAGAGATTGGACTGCTTGAGCATTATTAGCATTGCTAAAATCTTCTATGCCGGCTACTAAAGCAGCAGATAAGATTTGATGTGCAGGATCAGCATTAAAAACCTTATTTTGCAGTAACTGACACAAGGATGCAGTCCTGACAAGTTCACCTTGCATATGCAACCCTAATACTCCACCTAAGACAGTATTTACTGCTTGAGCTTGCTGCTCCGGAGACAAACCTGCTTGATTCAGCTGAGAGGCTGCTTTTAAAACTCTTGGCAAGATTGCTTCAGGAGAAGATTCCGGCAATGGTGTCCCCTCACCTTCGGATCCTGGCATAAAATTTACTCCTTTCTTTTACTGTAGACCTTAACTGAGAGTGCAGTCAAGCTCTAACGTTTAAAAGTTTATACATATGGCAAATAATCTGCTTGATTTAGAATTGATAAAATCCTGACCCCGATTAAATCGGGACTGAGGGGAATTAAGGCGGTATCTAGGGTTCCAGTACACAGATTTGAAATTATTATTATGAAGTAGTACTATTAATGTAGAAAGTTATTTTATGTCAGAACTACCCAGCGGTGTTGGACCCGAAAGACCACAGCCACTACCCCAAACTAACGGGGAAGCTTTAAACGCCAGAACAGGAAGAGGAAGTAAACGTCCGACCGGACCAGCAGCCCCGGTGGAATCACCTGTAGTAGAACCGCCAATCCAGCCTGATCGTGCATTAGCAGCCATAGGAGAAGAGAGCTCTAGATCATCAGAAGAAGACCCTGAACTAATAACTGTATTAGAAGATATGCGAAGAAATCGAGTAGAATCTGCACCAGCAGTTCCGTCGGCTGAAGTATCTCCTGCTCCCGAGGCTACGACAACAGCAGAACTCCCAACTAACGGCGAAACCACAAGGAGGAAACAAGCTAAGAGACAGAGCAAAGGACGAGGCGGAGCAAAACCGGCAGGATCTGATATTCCTTCTTTTGAAGAAGCAGCAGCATCATTGGGTGAAGGAACCGTTACACCACAACCGGCTGATGGCGGAGAAGCAGGAACTATTGAAGCCGCAGCTGTTGACGAAACTCCAGCTCCCCCAACCGGGGAACCTCCAGTCCCTACAGAAGCTCCCAGAACTAAGTGGGCAGAAAGGCTTCTTAGAGAAATTGAAAATCGAAACCCCTTCAAGCGCCCCCCATCCCAACCCACACAAGCACCCCAGGTGAACGCTGAGGAGGAAGGTTCTACTACAACCCTATCAGAACAATCCCCAACAGGAGATGAGACAATTCCAGAACCTGGAGGGCCCGAGGAAGCAACCGCTGCGGCGGAAGAAATACCTGCAGCAGCCCAAACCGAAGAATCTGCCGGGGAATTAACTGGAGCTAGAGAAGACCAGGATACAGGCGGAGAAATTACCGCACCACCCACTGAAGAACCAACAGCCATAAATGAGGCTACCAGAGAACCAGTACCCTCCCCTCTAGAAAGAAGTAGAAGAGAACGGATCATAGAAACAATTGCTCAGCGGTTAGAAAATACCCGGGTTTTCGGCAAACCTTTACCGGAACTGGCCTTCAGAGGAATTGGGCTAGGTGGGATACGCTGGGGAGCCAAAGAATTGGCTAAAGGCATTGTCTCTTGGAGCGGCTTGGCTGGAGCAGTTGGAGGAGGAGTAACAGGCACTGTAGTAGCAGGTGGCTTTGTGGGTGCAGTAGCAGGAGCAGCTGTAGAATATATTCGCCAGGTTGATGCCAACCTTTCCGCCAGGGTTAAGGAATCAAGTCCGGACTTAACCTCCAGAAAAGCTATCTTTTTACAAAAACTTAAGGAATCATCAAGAACTAGAGAGGTTTTTACACAGGTAGATAAAGGCAAGCTAGGAAGGGCAGCTCTATTTGGGGCAATCACCGGAGCAGGAGCAGGAGCTTTGATGGAAGTCGTCGGAGTCAACGATCCTCTTGGGGTCAAAAAGTTTCTTAGCGAAAACGCCAAAGGATTTATACCAAACCTTGGTGGTCTTGGCGAGGCAGCCACTGAAGCAGTTAAAAATGTGGGGGCAGCCGGGGCTGTAGCCAGCCAGTCAATTGGCCAAATTCCCGGCGCAGAACAACTAGGAGAAGCAGCCGGGGCTGTAGGAAAAAAAGTGGGAGATATTACTGGCGGAATTGGCCAGGCAATAGGAGAAAAGGCAGGAGAGATTGGCCGTTGGGCAAATATTGGAGGGGCAGTAGATGCAAGCCAAGAGGCTACTCAACAAGCAGCAGCCTCAGCGGCAGAAGCAGCCAAAGCTCAAGCAGAAAATGTTATATCTCAAGCTGATTTTGATGCCTTGAAAAGCCAGCTTGAGGATCAAAGAATAGCCTACAATGCTTTAAAAACCCAGTTTGATACTCTTCAACAAACAGTTCGAGCGCCCTCACTAACAGAATATGTCCCAAGAGCTGATTTTGATAACATACAACAACAGCTGGCTGACGCAAAATCCGCTCTTGCAGCGGGGGGAGTTTTATCTCCGGCTGACCAGGCAGCTGCGGCTACCAAAGCTGCTGCAGAACAGGCTGCTGCCCGGGCTGCAGAAGCTGCCCAAAACCAGGTTACTGAAGCTTTTACGAATCTTCATCTTGATGAAAATTACGCCCTTCAAAGCGGAGATAGCGTAGCCGGAATAACAGAAAAACTCGGTAGATCCTTAGGCCTAAATAATCAACAAGCCTGGGAATTAGGACGAAAGCTGGCTGAAGAAAACGGAATCACATCTCAATACTACGGCACTACCGGGACTGTCTTAGATCGGCAGCTACCAGTTGGTAAAGTAATGAATATGCAGGGAGTAAAAACTTTGGCTTCAGAGTTTCTGAAGAAAAAAGTAGCCTAAATTAAAATATGGATCCAATAACACAAAATATTAATCAGGGAATAAACGATTATATACAAAGCTTAATCTCAGAATGTCTGCAAGCAGCGGGATTTGTTAATTTATCCTTAGAACAAAAAAATCAATTGTCCGGGCAAATAAGAGAACATTTTTATCAGGCGGTAATGGAAACTTTAGTAAACAGATTGGACGAGCAACAATTTAGCCAAATTGAACAACTTGATCCAGCTGGTCCGGAAATGGCAGAAAAAGTACAGCTTTTGGCTGCCCAGGTGCCGGGACTGGCTGCTGATATGGAACAGAGATTACGAGC
Organism: uncultured Gammaproteobacteria bacterium; assembly: GCA_964645555.1. Classification (GTDB taxonomy): domain Bacteria; phylum Patescibacteriota; class Microgenomatia; order Daviesbacterales; family UBA10151; genus 2-02-FULL-38-15. The sequence continues at coordinate 22,889 of CAZYBP010000005.1, read as the reverse complement.
AGACACTGAATACATTAAACAAAACTCCCGCCTTCCCCAGTAAATTCTTTGGGTGTAAGATATAGATATTATGCCTGTAAGTACTGCTCAGGGAGAAGCTGGTCCTCTCCCGCAAATTCAGTTTAGCGAAAGAAAATCTGCCACAGCAGTTGCTGAAGTTGCTGCTGGCTTTAAACCCAGTCAGTTAGTAGTTAAGGAATTCGGCAATTTAACTTTTATCCTTTCTCCGGCAAAAAAATTAAGTTTAGTGGATGAGCTTGGCCGTCCATTATCCGGATTTGACCCTATAAGCGATCTAACAATTGTTGAGTGGGACAAACTCAGAGCAGGTGAGGATCAAGTTCACAATCCTGCTACTGGAGGTTACCGTAGTATCCCCAATTCAAATAAATACAGCTATTTAACATCTGATCAGTGGCAATCTAATGGTCAAAGGACGCTTGCTGACTGTCCAACTGAACTTCAACTCTTTCTCAAGCAATACTTCAAAATTATAGGAAAAGGTGCCAATAGAGTTCCAATTCCCGACAGTAATTGGAAAGTAGGTGATCCCACCCAAACTCACCAAGTAGTAGTTGGCAGCGATTTTATTTTGTTTCATGAGGCGGGAAAAAACATTTTCGTAGCATATAGCACTGTCAATTCAGAAGGACAACCTGAACATCCTTCAAAGTGGAAAAGATTTGACAGTAAAGAGGAATTCTTGGGTAATGTACCTGAACCTATTGTAAACCAAATCACAAACTTACGAGAAGGGACCACACGCGGTATAAAGTACATTAAACGCCATCCTTCAGGTTTTGATTTAATAGTCTATGAAGATAGAGTTACTGCAGTTAAACAAGGTAGTTCTATCTCGAGACCAGAATTCAGCGACAAGTTATCTCATGTCGGAGAGAATATTTGTATAGATACCCAAGATCCGCAAGTAATCTATTATTGCTCTGAAGCAAACCCTACTGAAGTTTCTAGACTTAGGATGGAAGGAGACCCAAGCAATTGGAAAACAGAACATCTGCAGCTACCGAAATATTATACTCTGGTTTCTTCTCTTCAGCTTGATCCTAGCGGTAACTTTTTTATGTTTGAAACAGGTAACGAGGTAGTTTTAGTAGAAAAAGGTAGTTTCCAGGAAATAAAAACATTACCTTTAAAAAAAGCTGTCTTTGACAAACAGGGCAGAATCAGAGGGGTAGATGCGCGCGGGCATTTTGTAGTAATCGAATCTAATTTACCCCAAATTGCTTCTGAACTTAAGAAAAGACAAATCGCCCAAAAGGCAGCCGGAATTAATGTCCAGGCCCTTTTTGAAACCTCTCCACAGAAAGCAACAGAAGAGACTACAATTGGAGTCGATACTGAGGCGTTATTACCTACCAGACTCTCACAAGAGGCTAATTTTTTAAAGATGTTAACAAGGGCCCGGAATTTAGAGGAAGTTAATGATAAAAGCGTAAAGGCTTTAGAAACCCTGAGGGCTCAACTGTCGGGCCGGGGTTTTACAGAAGCTCAGGTTGCTTTCCTGACTGCCGGGATTGCCGAGGCAATTAATTTAAGGCAGCGTGTATTTGCTACTCATGAAGCTGGTAAACTACTGCAAAACCTTGATCCGCAAATCAGCCAAGGGTTTGTCTCTACCGCTAACATAGCAGACTTGCAAAAACAATTAGACCGACTCAGTCATATAAGCGATTTATTAGATGCAAATACCCGCACTGCCATTATTAGACTCACTCAAAGGTTTCAATACCAAACAGCTGAACTTTATCAAAAACAGGCAGAACCTATCCGTGCCGAGTTATCCGATATGGTAGTGGGAGTAAAAGCAAGACTGGATCAAATACACAGCAAGGGAGAATTAGCTGACTGGAGAGAAGACAGTTTGCCAATGCTGAGAGAAAAGCTGGCTATCATGGCAAATAATTGTCCGGAAGCAGCAGTTGAGGTACTGAACCAAATTAACCAAACGAGAAGAGAGATTGATAAATTAGCTGATGCTTATAAAGAAAAGTTTGACAAATCTTACCGCGATGTTCGGGAAAAGGCAGTAGAGGTTATTGCAGAAAGAACTGTCATAGTTGCCGGTAACATTGATACATTTGTTGCCGGACTGGCAGAGCGTAGGTTTCCTACTGTGCAAGCTGCCAAAGAGTATATTGCAAGAAGCTCACGCGAAGGAGAGAAGGCTCAGCTGGAAAAAGAGATTGACGCTTTAAAAGAAAGAACTCCGGAAAAAGCAGCTGAACTAAGCAAAGCCTTAAAAGTCAAAATTGCAAATCTGTATGCAGAAATTACCAGGGCATCTAAAGTGAAGGTGACAGAAAGCGGACAGCAAATGGAGCCATTTGGGCCAAAAGGAGAAGTATTATTTCCTGTTTGGGAACACAAAGTTAAAAACCAAGAGGCACCTCAAAAAAAACAATTCAGCTTTATTTTTATTCCAGATGAAAAAACTAAAGGCCCGGGTATAACCTTAGATCAAATTCGTGGAGATGTTGGTGTGATGTTTATTGATGCCAAAGGCAAGCTGCAAAAGGTCAGGCTATTTGAAGGGGATGATTATGAAGATTTGTGGCGGTATGGCCTACATACCAAAATTAAAGGTGCTATACCTCATACTTATATGACCCAAGGAGAATTTATCCAGCTGAAGAAGGAACTTGATCTTTGGGAAAGACCCAGTTCACCACTCAGGATGGAAAGGGATCAAAAAAAAGCAGCTCTATTAACCCATCTTCAAACCAGACCTAAAGATCAACCAGTCAGTCCTGCATGGCAAGCTGAGTTGAACAGGCTAAATTCCGCATATGAGCAATTTGTTGCTGATCATAGCACTACCCTCATGTTTATAACCCGCTTTAACAAAATAAAGAACTCTCCTGAGATTGAATACGCTAATGGTAAAGGCTACGTTCCGGATATGGAAAACCACTGGGTGGTTGATGAAGATACTGAAAATTATTTAGCTACTATGGCTACCCATCTTAATGCACAGACTAAATTGAAAGAAGGGTTATTAATGCTCAAGGGACATGCAGGAACAGGTAAAGATGTATTGGTTAAAATCTTTTGCGCCCGCACTAAACGTATATATTTTGGGTTTGATTGTTCAAAATGGACAACTGATGAAGACTTAACTCAGGTCATTTTACTGGATGCCAGCGAAGGAGCCACTAAAACTATTAAGGTTCCTTCTGCTGTGTTAAACGCCATCAATACTCCGGGAGCAGTTTTATATTTTAATGAATTTAACGCTATGCCTGAAGACACCCAAATTTTCCTGCACTCACTGCTGGATGAAAAAAGAAATATAACTTTAAAAACCGAATCAGGTAAAGTAATCAAGGCAGATGAATCAGTTGTCTTTATAGCCTCAATGAATCCGGGTTACAAAGGAACCTCCCCTATTCAGATCGCCACCCGCAGCCGTATGGTAGAAATGGAAATAGATTACCCGCCGCTTTTGGGCAAAAACAAGCCTGGAGATACCAACTCCAATGCCCCTTACTCACCAAGTGAGGCATTACGTATTGCCCGCGGGGTGTCTTCATTGGGAGATTTAACGTTGGACGAGGAGGAATTTACAAAAGTATGGGACCACTATGTTAACTTAATTGATAATGGTACAGCCAAGCTTACTCCAGTGCAAAATTATGACCTGGAGGTTATTTTAGCCCTGGTTCAATTTAGTGACAAACTCCGACAGGAGTTTATTAAGACATTTGAGAAAACTGGCGGCCAGAGAACCCCCACCCTGCCAGTTAATTTACCTGTGACTGGAAGGGAAATGAGAAGAGCGGCGAATGCCTTAAGTATGGTTCCTGAACAGGATAAGGCCTTACAAACTGTGAGCCCCGAAGCCAGAGCCAGAGCCTTACTAGATACATATTTCTTATGCCATTTTGATAAAGCTTCTGAAAAAGATACAATTAGAGCCGCTATGCAACAATGGAAGTCTGCAAAGCGCTTGCCTTAACCATGAGCCCTGAACGCCTAACCGGACAAGAATCAACCTCCATTAGCAGAGAATTTTTAAGACAACATTTATATCTGGCTGAACAAGCAGCAGTTGGTGGGCTGCCTGTTGTGCCAGGCGAGGGATGGGCATTCCATTATTCTGCTGACCCTTCTGCAAGAGCAGCTGCTTTACAAGGTTTGCTTGATGGTACGATCGCACCTACCCAAGCTGCAGCCGCACTTAAACCTAATGGTTTAATCTACGATGCCCGCGAGCTTGAAGCGAAAGATCTATCAACTATGCTGGCCAAAGTTGCAGATATAACAGCCAAGGTCAATTACTATGATTATGAGCGTTATGCACAATTTATAGCCAATATGCATGGAAGCGGGATTGATACTCAAACTGCTGATGCAATTTATGACCGGGTTGCCCAAAGCCGGATCAGAAAAGTTTTGCTTGATGCTTATGGATATACAGGCAGACAACAAATTACTGAAGCCATGCGCCAGGAAACAACCCAAGTAATGGCAAATTTTCCCAGCCTTCCTTCCGGAGAGAAGATATTTGAAGCTTTGAAATTAAACTGGGTTACCCAAGATTTAGGATCTATCCCAGCTGCAGGATCAGCTGAAACAATTGCACAATTGTCTGAAGGAGAAAAGGAAGTTTTTAATACCCTACAGGAGGCCTACCGTCAATTTGTCCAATCAGGCACCGCTGAATCTTTCGATAAACTGACAGCAGCGGTTAAATCTGTTTTTGAAAAGCCCCTTGAGCAGGAAGAAGTACAAGAATCTGCTGAAGAAACAGAGGCAGGCAAGGAGGAAGACCAAGGTGAGGACGAAGGAGAGGGTGAAGGTAAAGGGCAAGGCCAGGGTGAGGGCGGAGAAGGTGGACCAGGCGGAAAAGAACAAATGCAAGATTTAACTAAGGACTTAGACAAAGTCAAAAATAAAGTGGGACCACCTCAAAGCCCTAAAGACCCAGCTATTCCTCCAGATGATAAAGATGAATATAAAACAAATAAAGAAAAATCCTCTGAAGGTGTATATTTCTATGTAACTCCATCTGGAACCAGCACCGCTCCACTATTAGGATATTATGCTGCAGGCAGAAAAAGTTATTATGATGTTGCTACTAAAACATGGAGTAAGAAAAAAATTATTACTCCTTATAAAACTGTTATTTTAGGAAGCGAGAGACAAACAATTACTTCAGCTGCTAGAATCTCTAGTGGCAGCCTTAAAGCTTTACCTATTCCCAATGGTTACGCGCTTGATGCCTCTTCCTTAAAATTCCAAGGGAGTAAAAAACCACCTGAGTTATTCAGAGACCAAAACGGCTGTTTTTATATTAAAGCAGCTGGTGCCTGTACTTTTTCTGTAGATCTTTTGAAAGAACCGACTCTTTTTACCAACCCGCCTATTCCTGAAGATATTAAGCCCATGTACAGTGGACAGCTGTCTGCTCAAACCGAAAGTTTTATGAGTGCTCTAACAGGCTTAAATATGGAAAGGGCTTTGGCTGTGCAAAGATATATTAAGACCAACCATGTTTATCCGGCAGAAGGTAACCTAGAAGTAGCCCAAGCTTTACAATATAAATTAAGACAAGCTTCTCCTAACGCTTATATACAACTTATTGATACTTCAAAATACCTTGAATGTTATTCCACCCATAATCTTTTTATCGCCATGATGAGAAAAATGGGTGTGCCTACCAGATTGGTGATTGGAGATCATGTAGATAAGGTTAAAAACGGTAAATCTCAATTGGACAGTACTACCGGACATGCCTGGGCGGAAGTGTGGGACGGAGCGAAATGGATCAGGATTGATGCGACTCCCCTGCCTGAACATAAACCAGAACAAAAGCAAGATGAACAACAAGAACCAGGACAGCAAGCTGATGACAATGGAGCAGCAGAACCAGGGGAACCAGGCGAAGATGGTCAATCCAGTGAAGGTGAAGGCCAACCCGGTGCACCAGGCAAGCCCGGCCAAACAGGAAAACCCGGTCCTCCTGACATGAAATTTCAAGCTCAGACAAAAGAAACTGAGGCTTCAGACCAACAAATGCAAGCAGGACAACACAACTTACAACAAGCTCAAGAAACCATGAAGCAGATACAACAAAGAAAAGATCAACTTGATCAACAGGCTAATGCGGCGGATTCTTTCAAAAAATTAGAAGAATTAAGAAAACAGGCTGAACAGGCAGATATATTTGAGGAGATGAAAAAAGAATTAGAGGATAAAATTAAGGCTTTAGAGCAGGATAAAAAAAATAAACTTAAGGAAGAGTTAGAAAGCATGGCACAAGATGGTTTTGTGGAAGAAGAACAAATGCAAAAATTACTCGATCAAATTGATAGCGGCCAAACTTCTGATTTAGATACAGTAAGCAAAAGAGTAGAAGCAGAAGGAGCATTGCACAGTGAATATTTAAAAATAAGAGAGCGGGTTGCGGATAAAGTAGAAGAAAAGTTTGAGATATTAATGTCTATTTTACCTACCGAACAAAGTATAGATATAGATGAAGATATGCTAAGGCGAAAAGGGATGTTAAACCGGCGGGCTATGATGAAACCTATCAATTTAATTATGGGCACTGTTAAAAATCCCCGTGTATTTGAAGAGGTCATAAAACCTTTGTTTTTAGCTGGGATTGCAGTAGATTTTAGCCGCTCAGTTATGACAATGAGTCCGGAAAAAAGAAGAGCCACTGAAGATCTGTTAGTCTTTGTCTTAGAATTATTTGATAGAGTGGTACAAACACATGGTTATATGAAATATGCACTTACAGCTTTCCACGATCAGGTTATCCCTATTAAAGGCTATAGTCAGGACTATAACTCCTTAGAGAAGTACGCCTACCCGGATGGCACTCGTGCAACTGTCAAAGCCAGATTAATGAAGGCCATGAGGACAGAAGGAGGCACCTATATACTTCCTGCGTTACAATATTGCGCTGCAGGTTTAAATCAAGAAGCAGTAAATTCCCCTGATTATATGTCAAGCTTCTATTTCATTGGAGATGGTGAAGATAGTCATTCAGATCCTCGCTTTGGTGGAAATCCTAAATACTATCTAAAAATCAAAAGATTTGTTGACTCCATCAATCCACAAACTGGTTTTGGTGATCACTTCCGACGGGCAATTTTTTTGGGTAGCGAAGAAGAAAAGAAACAGCTTTCTAGTATTTTTGGGGAAGAAAATACCTTTGTATGCTCGGATTTTGACCAACTGGTAGATATGTTCTTGGATGGCCTTGCTGCTGATGTTCAACAGTATATGCAAGGCAAAATTTAATGAAATATATCCCTGATTACTCTTTTGGTGGTATTTTTAAATCTTCCGTATATGCTTCAATTGCTTCTCTATGTTGACCCAGTTGCAAGTATGAATCCCCTAAAAGCCGGTGAACTTCCGGATTGCCGGAATCAGAGTTAGATAAAGAGTGTAAAATTGGAATTATTTCTTCTGCTCTCTCGGGAAACTGGGCAGTTAAACGTGTCAGGTTTTGAACTATCCTGTCTAAATATCCCCTGCTTACTGCAAGTCTTGCCAGCTTTGAAAGCAGTTTTAATAATGCTTGTTCATTACCCGCAGATACTTGTTCAAGCATATCTCTGTTGTCTGAAGTCTCAGGTAAATAAGTAATAATATCTCCAAATGCAACCAGTATGGCGCTTTGGTTAACATCAGACTCTTCCAGCTCTACCTCCCCTGCTAATGGGATAAAGTCATCCTCGGGGGGATTTTTTTGGGGGCGGGGGGCTCTTACCTGTTTTGTTGTAGGTTGTTCTGGGTTAGTTTTAGCTACTATACTCTTAAGTCTTGCTGCCAGATCAGGGTATTTCTTTCTGTCATTTATTCCTAAATGTGAGGTCAGTTCCAGACGTGAGGCAACAGAATGGGCAGCTTGAGGATCGTTAACCCGTGCTTCAGCTTCTATATCAGCTACTAATGTCTCAGCCAATATTCTACGTTGAGGATCTCCAGTAAATACACCTTGACTAAGATAGGTTCGTACTTTTTCATTTCCGCCAATTACACCTTGCCTATGCAGTTCTATTACTCCAGCTAAAACCGTGTTTACTACCTGTGTTCTTTGCTCTTGAGGTAATGCTCCAGCTTGGTTAAGCCTGGATGCTGCCTCCGAAACCCTAGACAAAATAGACTTGGGAGACTCCGGTGCTGGTGAAAAACGAGCGGTTTCAGTACTTTGGTTCATATTAAATTAGGAAATCATGAGCTTATTTCAGCATAGAACTTCCTAAAATAAATGTCAAAAACTGAATTATGAATTAAGAATTAAGAATTAAGAATTAAGAATTAAGAATTATGGTTTTGATCCCATCATTCATGGTTAATTTGCTTAATTTAATACTTACAAAATCCTGACCCCGATTAAATCGGGGCTGACGGATTAGTATGTAAAAGAGTAAGTTGCTAAATCTTTAGTTGTTCGATAAACTTGTCTAAATCGCTTTTCTCTATTCTGATAAATTTGCCACCCAATTTTACCGCCCGTAACTTATGGCTTCTAACATAACGCCTGACAGTTTCCGGATCTACCTTAAGCAATCCGGCTACTTCATCTGTGGTATAGAACCGTTGCTCCGGAACTGTTGCTAGGCTACTTTCCCTCTCTGGCTGTAGAGCCTCCAGATAAATATCCAGCGACCGATCAACAGCTTCATAGATCAGATTATAAAAATCACTTCTATCATTTCCTACTTGCCCTTTTTCCAAAGCATTTACATACTCTAATCTATCTTCTTTACGGATAATGGCCGGTGGATATCCTTCCTGCATTAAAAGAAGATTCATAAGCAAACGTGAAGTTCTGCCGTTTCCATCCGCGAAAGGATGGATACTTACCAGTTTAAAATGGGCATCAGCAGCAATTTTTGCCGGATGATCTGAATTATTACCTGTCAACCAATCAGTAAAAGCCTTCATCAAATCCGGCACCTTAACAGGGTTAGGTAAAATAGTTTCAGACCCTGTTAGCCGGGCATGCTGAGTTCTGTATCTGCCGGCGTAATTTTCCTCAATCTTTTGCAGTATCATCTTATGAATTTCTAAAATATCAGATTCTCTCAAGTCTTGTCTTTTTTTGTTTACCAGATGTTTAATATAATCAAGCGCTTCCACATGACCCGTTGCTTCTAAATGCTCTTTCAAGCTTTTGCCCTGAATAGTCATCCCCTTTTCAACTACTAAAGCCGTTTCCGCCCTGGTTAAAGTATTTCCTTCAATGGCATTAGAGGTATAGGTCAACTCAATTTTAAACCACTCCTCCAGATTTTTTACCAACTCTTTAGGAAGAGGCCTGAAAATATCCAGTTTTTGCTTTTTATTAGTCAATAATTGCAGCTTATCATCCATAACACTATTTAACACTATTTAACACTATTTGTCAAGGGTATTTGTAGTATTGTGTAGTCTTAGGTAGGACTTCCCAACCTAAGCTGCCAGACCTTTTTCACAAGTAGTACAGATTCGACATTTCCCTACCAACACATTTGAGTTGCCACATTTTCCACAAGTTCCTACATGGTATTCGCCTGTGACACCTCCAGAGAATGAAATACTACCCTCGGAAGAAATAGAGAAACCTAAACTTATACCCCTTAAGGCTGCTTCTGAGGGAGGACAACCGGCCCTGGTTTCTAAAAAGGCTCTCTCCAAAGCAAAACCATCGTTATTACCGATTACACCCCAAGGGTGTAATCGTAACCCAGCTAGGACACTTGGCTGTAAAATAGGCATCTTGCCGCTTTCCTGAAGATATATCCTGGTAAGGGTTAGTATTGTATTTTCGATTTGGCAAATTATTTTCTGCTGGACAGATTGCTCCCGGATATTGCCGGCTTCTCCTAACACATAATTTTTAAGTTTAGCCAGGTACTCTTCCTCTTTTCGGCTGCCCAAAAACAACTGGTCAAACCTTTTGATCCCTTGTCTTGCCTCTGCAACTGTCCTTATCTCCACACTTGTGTCCTGTTGCAGCAACCTAAAATCCCCATCCCCCCTGACTTCTAAAATTTTATCCAGGACATATTCAAAAGCATTTGAGTAGGTTGCCGGCAGGCAGGCAGCGGCGGGATTTTTGACAATGTTCACCAGCCTATCTTCTTCTGTTTCCCCTTCCAAAGCTTCAGGTGAAACTCCCAGCCTGGTCATCACCTCTTTAGCTTGGTCATAGTCCAGGTCAATATGGAATGTTAACCCTTTCAACTGCCCAGTTGCATCTTTCCAGAAAACCTGCACCTGGGTATTAAGATGTGGAGAGGCTTGTTCACCATTTTTATCCATAAAACCATTCCAACCATTAGGGCTCATCAAAACAGCAAATGAATTATTTTCAGCAGCCAGTAAGATATTTTCAATTGCTACTGACGCTTCCAATACGGCACCTTTTCTTTCCTCAGGACTAACCACGTCAACCATCAGACGGCCGCTGCTTCCGACAATCCTGGTCCTGCCACCAACTACAGCAAACCTGTTTAGATGAGGCAGGACAACTTTAGACTTGATAACCTCATCATCGTAAGCCCTAATATTCCTCTCGCGCTCCCCAAAAGCATAAATGACTGATTCAACCAGGCTTTGGCCTGTTGCTAACCTTTCATTTATATCCTCTATGTAACAGTTCATTTCTGCCTGCATATCCCATTTTGAGATTGGATTTATTTTCAGGTTTGGAGCTAGCTCTACCGGTTTGAATTGAGGTTTTTCGGCTGCTGTAGACGGCAAAATCCGGTCAGGAGACCGAACAACCACTGTGGAATCAGCAACCATTGATTTTGGTACAAGTTGACTATCACCGTCTGAATAATCAATATCATCTAAAACCAAAGGTCTTGTATCTGTTAGAATGCTTATTAATAAATCCCTGTGAGCCTTTACCTTTAGCACACCCTTGATGATCCCATTGGCTGTGTCAATCCCGTCTTGCTCGGTGAAATTTTCAGTGGGTGAAAAATCTGGTTGTTGAAGTTGTTGTTCTACTCGCATATTGCTCCTGCTCGGGATTAGAAATTGTGGTCGGTCTCCTGGCTCTTCGACTCGCTTCGCTCGCTCAGAGCTATAGCTTATCGAATCACAGTTGCGGCACAGCTCTCGATTTTAACGAGATTCCCTTTTTGCACCTTAATCCGCCAAAGACGAATCGGTACACCACGCCTCTAAAAATAACAATCTAGTTACTCCTTGTCAATAATTATTTTTTGACTGACTAACTGATGCTTTTAACCTACTTAGTCCTAATTTGTGCCTAAATGACTTATTTTGTACCCCTAGACTATAGTTTTTTCACGAGGTATGCTGTGGCCTATGGAGCCACATCCTATACCACAAAATGTCACTACCTTCCAGTTCCACCTGATAGGAGATATGACATTAAAACAGTTTTTATATCTTGCGACCGGGTCGACTGTTGCCTACTTAATTTTAATTTGGGCAGTACCTGCTTATCCTTTAATTGCGTGGCCGTTACTGATAACTTCAGCTTTACTGGGAGTTGCTTTTGCTTTCATACCAATTGGCTCAAGACCGCTGGATTACTGGTTAAAAGCTTTCCTAAAAGCTATCTATTCTCCTACTAAAAGAATCTGGGTTAAGGATAAAAAAACTTTTAAAGAAGATCCGTTATTCCCCAGCAGACTAACTACCTACCTTTCCGGTTTGCAACCAGTTCAGTCTGACAAAACACAATACCAACAAGGCATAGACGGAGTTAGTAGCACCGTACCGACACCCCAATCCACGACTACTCCGAAGATTGCTAGTCTTCCCACCCCGGCTGAACTTGGTAAGACTGTGGATTTGGCGCGTCAGGCACAGAACTTGCAACTTCGCATTATCCAAACAGAAAGAACTCTAAATCAGATCAAAACTGAGGCTGGCCAACCGACGACAATTCCTGTTGACTACAGTCAACAGGTCAACAAAATCATTGCTGATTTACAAATATTAGTTACCCAAGCCTCACAAATCAGACAACAACTAGATGAGGTAACCAGGCCCAATCAAATAAATCCATCTACAGCCGTGCCTCCTGTCAGACTAAAGGAAAAAATCAGGGTGGTGGTTCCTGCTAAACCCAAACAGACTCAATTGGCGCTGACTACTTTTCCCAATATTATTAATGGTGTGATTAAAGATTCAACCGGAAACTACCTAGAAGGAGTGGTGACAGTCATTTATGATAAAGAGGGCTTACCAGTCAGAGCTCTAAAAACCAATAAATTGGGTCAATTTACAGGCTCAACCCCATTGCCAAACGGCACTTATACTTTAGAGCTTGAAAAGGATAACTTTAACTTTGATGTTTTGCAAATAGAATTAACAGGACAACTTTTGCCGCCTTTGCTGATAACAGCAAAATAACATGAGTACAACGCAGCAACATTTATTAATATCAGACATTAGAGAAAATATCCTCATATTAAAAAATGGTGGAGGTGCTTTGGTTTTACAAGTCTCCGCTGTCAATTTCGGGCTTTTGTCTGACAAGGAACAAATAGCCATTATTTCAGCTTTTGCTCAAATGTTGAACTCCTTAAGCTTTAGCATCCAGATTGTCATTTACTCAGAAAGATTAAATATTAGCTCTTATTTAGACCTGTTAGATAAGGCGCAAAAAGCGCAAACCAATCCCATGCTATCTAAAATGATTGCTGATTATAGACAATTCATTCAAACAACCATCAAAGAAAATGAGGTATTAGATAAAAGATTTTATGTGATAGTACCACTCTACAGCCTGGAGCTTGGACTAACTCCCTCAGCCGACAACTTGGAACAAAAAATAAAAACTATACTTTTGCCGAGAAGGGATCAGATAATTAGGCAGCTTAATAGGGTAGGACTTAAGGCTACCCAACTAACCAATCAAGAACTAATTGAGACTTTTTATGACATCTATAACGGCCAATTTGAAGAAAACATCCCGCTTAATAACCAAATTGCAGATCACATTGAGGTTAATTTACAAACACCAAATATAATTCCAAGCCAGCCCACATTTAATACCCCTCAGCCAACATCTGGCCCGAATGTCCAAACAGAACCCATCAAAACTCAGACATCCAGGATGCATCCGTTTGTGGTAGAGGAACTGGAGGATAATGTATGAGAGTCTAGTCGCTAGAATCTAGTCACCAATATGAAACTAAATCTGTTTAACAAAACAAAAGTGCAGGAAGAAAAAATAATACCTCAGCTAACCTTGGAGGATGTTTTAGCTCCTTCAGAAATGGAGGCGGATTTTAATAATTTAAGAATAGATGGCAGATTATTTAGAAGTTATTTTGTTTCCAATTACCCTAGATTTGTAGAACCTAATTGGCTAGAACCTTTAATCTCTTTTGATCACTCCCTACTAATATCAATGTTTATTTATCCCTCAGAATCTTCCGGGGTACTGGATGAACTCAAACGTAAGATTGCGGAAATGGAGGCAACTATCCAAACAGATTTTGAAAGAGGCAGAACCATAGACCCAACAGTTGAGGTGGCCTTAGATGATGCGCGATCCTTACAGGATCAACTTGTCAAAGGAGTTGAAAGGTTTTTCCAATTTGCTCTCTATATTACAGTCCCAAGCTTTTCTAAAGAAGAGCTGCATAATACCTCCAAGCTGGTTGAATCAACCCTGGCTTCCCTTTCTATAAGTGCCAAGCCTACCACTTTACAAATGGAGGATGGATTCCTGTCCTCATTACCTTTAGGCCAAGACCTTTTGAACTTAACTCATAATATGGATACCACTTCAGTTGCTACCACTTTTCCCTTTGCCTCTTCAGAACTCACAGCCAATGAAGGAATCATGTATGGAATCAACGAGCACAACGACTCTTTGATTTTATTTGACAGATTCAGCTTGGAAAATGCTAATTCAGTAGTTTTTGCAAAAGCAGGTGCCGGAAAATCGTATTTTGTTAAGCTGGAAGCACTGCGTTCTTTAATGTTTGGAACAGAAATTATTATCATTGACCCCGAGCAGGAATATTTACCGTTAGCCAAGGCCGTAGGAGGAGAGTACATTGACTTTTCTGCCTCTTCTCCGGTTAAAATCAACCCTTTTGATTTATCGGCAGATTTAACTTCAGGAGAGAATGAATTGGGAAGAAAAATACTTGCTTTGACTGCCTTTTTAAAAATTGTTCTGGGTAGCCTAAATGCTCAAGAATCGGCAATACTAGACCGAAGCCTAAAGCAAACTTATCAATTAAAAGGCATCACCGATGACCCCAAAACTCAACTCCACCCACCGGCAGGCGGTCCCCCTTTGATGGAGGACTTATATAAGGTATTAATTGGCATGGAAGAACCTGCTGCTATGGAGCTAGCAGCCAGACTGGAAAGATTTATTAAAGGCTCACTGGCTGGAATTTTTTCTTCTCAATCTAACCTTGATCTTCAGAACTCATTTACGGTTTTTTCTGTACGTAATCTACCTGATCAACTCAGGCCTTTGGCAATTCATATGATTTTGGATTTTGTCTGGACCAAAATCCGGGGAAAATTAAAAAAGAGGATCATGATTGTAGATGAAGCCTGGTATTTAATGAGGAACCCTGATTCGGCTGATTTTCTGGTAGATTTGGCCAAAAGAGCCCGTAAATACTACTTGGGCTTAACTACTATTACTCAAGATATAGAAGACTTTTTAAGTACCGAGCGGGGGAAAGAGATTATTTCTAATTCTTCAATCCAAGTGTTACTAAAACAAGCACCAGTTTCTATTGATTTGTTAGCTCAAGTGTTTGATTTGTCAGAGGGCGAGCAAAGGTTACTTTTATCCGAAGGGGTCGGACAAGGATTATTTTTTGCTGGTAACACCCATGTTGCTATGAGGGTCGTAGCCTCACCCCAAGAACATCAACTGATTACCACCAACCCGAAGGAATTGCTGGCAAGGCAAGACGTTTAGTGATACTCTAAACTTATGGCTTATTTAGAAGTTTCCGATTTTAAAAAAATCAGAGCCTTCTTTTGGGCATTACAAAAGAGCGGTTTTAACCTAAATAAAATTTCCGCCAGGGACAATGAAGGAACACCCGTAGATAAAACATACTGCCTTAATCTGCTCCGCTCTTTTTCTGATTTTCAAGGGGAAGAGTTCAAAGATGATAATTTTCTTATTAAATATTTATCAAAACCCGGCAATCTAAAACAGGCTTTAGACCAATTTACCCCAGCACAACAAATTGAATTAACAAAAGCTTTAGAGGAAAAACCAGTTGTCGCAGGAGAAACCGGTGAACAACCGGACACAGCAATAGCCCCAGCTGAACAAGGTTTAGCCACACAGACACCTGTTGGCGAAGCGGCAGGTACGATGGGGTTACCTGCTACTCGATCTATTCCTTCCGGACGGCGTGTTATCCAAAATATCCCGCGCGTTGCCCAACCACCTAAACCAGAAATATCTATTGCCAACAGCAGCGGGGTTATTACCAAAGGGCCGGGAGCAGAAATACCGGATTCGTCAAAGCTCGTAGTTACGAACAAAAGCGGGATAATCCAGGAAACCCCATCGGGCCCCAAATTGGTCACAGCAAATAGCAGCGGAACCCTCAAGGGTTTAGGTGGAGAAACACCAACATCCAAAATCTTTCTTGCCAACAGCAGCGGGGTGGTTACAGGAGTACAAAACATGAAATCTCCCGGCTGGTTAAAGACCTCCGGGTCAAATACTCAAATATTTGCCAAAAGAAATTTGGGCAGATTAGGCAAAGGAATATCCGGAGCTATAAAAACAGGACTTGAGAGTGCTAACCCATTTTTAGGGAGGATGGGCAATGGGCTTGTAAATAATCTTACGGGTATTGTCAGTCCAGGAGGCATGGGAGGAGCCGGAAGCAGAAGTATCTTTGGAAAATTCGGCAGGTTTGGCAGAGGTAGTAGGGGCGGAGGTCTATCTTCAGCAAGTAAGATGTCTTCAAAAGGAGGAAAAGCAGCACTATCCTTTGTTGGTGGTATATTTGTGTTGGCGTTTGTACTAGGTATGGCTGGGGCACTTATGCCAACCCCAAATACTCAGATAGCCAATGCCAATCCTGCAACTACAGTTTCGGCTGCTGCAGACATTTCAAGCTGCAAATTTACCCGGGCCGGCAACCCTCAACCAATCAAAAGCTCAATCTTAGCAGGCTGGATTAGCAACGCTGCAGCTACAGCCGGAATCCCTGCACAAGTTTTAGCCAGTGTTGCCATGCATGAAAGTCAGGATTTTACAGCATTCAATGCTGATAATAATCATGACGCAATTAAAACAAATAATTATTGCAATCCTGGCAAAAAATTCTGTGAGAAAAACGGACAAGTGCTACACAGTATAAATGGACAAGATGACCCATGCACTCCAGATGAAATTGCCAATGGAGCAAAAACTGCTCAAGCGTTCGGGCTAATGCAGGCTCTGGATATTTATAATCCCGGGAAGGACTTATGTAAGATAACTGACAGTTTAACAGTTGCAGCTAATAAGTTAAAAGCTGACGGGATAGCAGCCCAACCCACGAAAGATCAGATTAACACTGCCATTAAAAGATACTACAATAGCTGTAGCTACGACAGCTATAGCTATTGTGATGAAGTTTGGTCTGATTACCAAAAATGCAAACAAGCAGTCTCTCCTCCCTTATCTCAAGCCCCGGGCAGCATTGTAAGCCAACCATTTACTCCCGCTACGGGCTGTGTAGCTGCTAAAAATATCGTTCCTCCCCTTGATGAATACGACTATCCACGGGCAGCTGTCTATCAAGGGAAGGTTTGGCCGCTGACTTGCGGACCCACATCAGGAGCAATGGTGTTGCAGTCAATGGGAATAAATGTTTCGATTGCCGATGTAACAAATCAGTGGGAAGCAGATGGTGCCTGGTCTGGCTCTGCAGGTTTTTATGCCGGAGCCATTCCTGGTTCCTTTAATAAAAGGTACCCAAATAACCTACGTGCGGAATATAAAGATATTAAAAATGCCGATCAATTGAAAAATTTTATACAAGAAACTCAAAATCCAGTCATGATTTCTGTCTATTATGAAAATAATGCTAAAGGTTTAGGGCTGGAAAAGGTTCAAATATCCGGCGCAAAAGGAAACACCCCAGGCGGCATATCACATGTAAATGGCACTGGTCCTGGTCATATGGTGGTAGTTTATCAGGCTTGTAATGATCGAGTGTACATAAACGATCCCATTCTCGCCGAGCAATATAGTGTACCTGTTTCCCAATTCAATAAAGCGATTTCTTTTAGCACAAGAGGTCAGGCTATTGTTGTTTATGCGAAATAATTACTGTTTTTTGATGTAGAATAATTTTATTATGACTAAAAATATAAAGATATTAATCATCGTGTTGCTATCCTGTTTAATACTTATACTCTTACTCATTTATTCAACAACCAACAAGCAGCCAAAAGACAAAACTGAACCAGTAAAACAATTTGTTCCAGACACTACTCCTGCAACAAAACCAGCTACACAAATTCCTGCCTTTTCAAAAGATCCAATTTTATTTGAAAAACAAGTCGCAGCACAACCAGTTATAACAGATCTTATTTCGATTTTACCCTACCGGGGCAAGTATTTTACTCTAGACTATAGTTTGCATGACTTTCTATTTACCCTAACCCTAGATTCAAGTAATCGAAGGGCTGGAATGGAAGAATTTGACTATTTTCTGAAACAGCATAATATAGAAAATCTATCGCTGTTTACAAATTTAGTAATTAGATGAATAAAAAAATCTTATTTATTTTCATTGGTCTTTTTATACTATTATCATCCTGGGGTATATATTTATACCTAAATCCACAAAATGACGGAACCCAATCCCCGTCTTCCCCCTCTTCTTCCGCTAAAGTGGATCAAAATGATCCACCTCAAATAGTTTCCACTAAACCCGAGCCTTTAGATAATAATATTGTTGCTGCGACAGATATTGTGGAAATCACTTTTAACAGATCATTGGAAAATGTGGGTGAATTTAAAAGCAAACTTGAACCTGAAATAAAATACAAAGTAGAATTATCGGCTGACCGGAAAACTGCCAAAATTATACCTGCCAAGCCTTATGAGTTAGGCACTACTTATACCTTGTTTATCGGCACTGAAACAAAGTTTGATGGTGTAGGCAGATGGGGACAAGAGAAAATATTTCACTTCAGGACAATAAAATATAGTGGTGTTTAACTTAACCTTACCGGCATTACAATATACTCCAAACCTTCTTCACCAATTGGTTTAATTAAGCTGGCAGATAATGGTCCGGAAAATTCAATCATTATCTGAGAAGTAGGTATATTGGAAACAGCATCCTGTAAAAACTTGGTATTGAAAGCAATCTGCAGCTGCTCCCCTTCTATTTCTCCTTCAATCTCATTTTCCTGACTACCCAATTCTTTAGCTGCCGATTTTAAGCTTAAAACCCCTTTTTGGGTATTTAACACTACAATATTGGCTTCGTTTTTGGCAAAAATAGCTGCCAGTTTAACAGCTTTTAATAACTGCTCTTTGTCAATTAATGCTCTGCCTACAATTGTTTGAGGGATGATTTTCTCCCAGGCCGGGAATGTTCCCTCAATTAATCTGGAGGAGACTACAGTTTGGCCTAAAGTAAAGATAATCTGATTTTGATTTTCAGAAGTAGCAATAGAGATTTCGTCTACATCAATTTCTGAAATAATCCGCAGTATCTCTTCAAAGGTCCTTTTGGGCACAAGGCTTTTGAATTTGGTTGTCCCTTTGGGTAAACTTAGCTGGCGGTGCGCTAATCTAAATCCGTCCGTGGCTACAAAATCCAACTTGGAATCTGTTACATCAGTTAAAACTCCGGTTAAAACAGGCCTGCCTTCATCTACTGCTGCAGCAAAAAGGATTTGAGCAGAGCTTGAGAAAACTTCTTTAGCAAAACTTACTCCTTTATCATTTGATAGCGGAATTGCCGGGAACTCGGATGCAGAGATACCATTGATTGAGGCTTTTAACTTACCAGACTGGATTGTTAATACTTCCTGAGCCGACTCAATGGTAATCTGACTCTGACCTAAGCCGGAAATTAACTCAAGTAGGGTTTTAGCCGGTACTGTAATTTCACCGTCAATACCATCCTCAACCGGCAAAAACCTAATTACTCCTATTTCCAGATTAGTAGCTGCCAGCTTTAGTCTTTTGCCCTCTACTGATAATAAAATATTATCTAAAATCGGTAAATTAGATCTAACTCCCACTGAGCGGGAAACTGATTGAAGTACAGGCAGGAGGTCTTGTTGCAAGATAGTAAATTTCATGATGTTTTTCGGGCAGTAATGAACTTTTGTATTTCGTCTTCTGTTACTTTAATTAGCCTAAAATTAACCCTTCCTGATACAATCAGATTTTTAATGTGTTTTTCCTCCTCTGTCAAGATATGAGTTACTCCGGACTTAACCTCAATAAAATCAATCCTTTCACCGTTTTTAATACCAATAAAATCTATCGGCCAACCTAGGGGGATAATTCTATCATAGTCGTAACGTAGTTCCGCATAGGTTAAAAGTTCTGCCATTTTACCTTTTTGAGGATTGATTGAACCTTGTAAAACCTGCAAAACCTTGGCTGGTAAGTCTTGCACACCTCTATAAAGATCAATTAAATCTGTAGGTATATCAGTGGTTTTCCTGGAATGGAGTCTGCCTAAAAGGTAAGTAATGATTAATAAAAGAATGATTACTCCAATTGCTTGCCAATTTATATCCATATCTTAAGTTATAAACATTCCTGTAGATTATACCCTAGATATTTAAATAAGTAATCATATTAATATAGTCGGTGGATATGTGGGAAAGACTGACATTTAAATTCGTTTTTCGCCAAAATTTCGTGTTCAAACTGAGTGGATATTTGGTGGATAAGTGGTGGATAAGTGCCTTAGCTTAGTGGATAAGTTTATTCCTAACCTCGGTGAATATTCTTAAAATCTCCCGGTCTGAGGCCATAAGCCTTTTGATCTTATCCCGTCCGTGCATGACTGTAGTGTGATCTCTTCCCCCAAGTAACTGCCCGATCCGCTCTACTGTCAACTTAAGTTCTTCAGAAAGTAAATACATCGCTATGTGTCTTGGCAGGACTAGCTCTTTCTGTCTTTTTGGCCCAGTTAAATCCTTGGTGGATAAACTAAAGTAATCACAAACAGCAGCTAGTAGTTGTTTAGGATCTGTATTCATCGGCCTTTGGGGTTGTTGTCCTAAGCTAAGACTTATGTTTTCTGCTGTAGGAGGAAGATTTTTTAACTTGAGTAGTTGTAGCACCTGCATTAACTTTCCTTCCAGCTCCCTAATATTGGAATTGAGTGATGAGGCCAAAAGTCTAATGGATTCTTCTGGGAGGTTCTCTGCTCTTTCCAGGCACTTAGCTTTCAAAATAGCTACTCTAGTGTCAAAGTCTGGCGGTTGAATATCTACCATCAGACCTCCGACAAAGCGGGATTTTAACCTATCTTCCAGTTTGGCTATCTCGTGAGGAGGCCTGTCTGAGGTAAAAACCATTTGGGAGTTTTTACCTTGAAGCTCATTGAAGGTGTGAAAGAACTCTTCCTGAGTACCCTCGCGTCCGGAGAAGAATTGAATGTCATCAATCAAGAGGATATCTGCCATGCGGTACTTTCTTCTTAAGTCTGCCATCTTGTGTGTTTGGATAGCCTCCACGTAATCATTCATAAATTTCTCAGATGAACAATAATTAATTTTGGCGCCGGGCTTTTTTTGCAAAATGGCATTACCAATGCCCAGCATCAGATGAGTCTTTCCTACACCAGTACCTCCATACAGATATAAAGGGTTGTAAGACATACCGGGATTTTGGACTATTGCCTGGGCTGCGGCATAGGCTACATTATTGGTAGGACCAACCACAAAATTATCTAGGGTGTATTTTGGATTTAAAACAGATACCTGGGTTTGGATTGGCTGGAAAATGTCTTCTGTAGATGTTTCTGGCTGTGCTGCCTCTCGTACAATAAATTCAATATTCAATCTTTTGTCTGTAAGTTGTTCAAAAGTATTTTGTATTAAGGTTAAGTATTTTTGGTACAAAGTTTCTTTAACAAAGGCAGATGGTGTAGAAAGGATTATCTTATCACCAGTTATTTCCTTGACTGAGGTTTTCAAAAACCAGGCCTTATAATTATCGGAACTGATCTGAGGTTTAATGATTTCTAGAAATTTATGCCAAAGTCGTAAATTGTCCATAGTTTGGGGCAGTAACCTGCAGTTATTTACTCTTGTGGATAACTGATTGGATGTTATCCACAATTTAATCCACAATGACTAAACTGACAATATAGAGAAACTATTAAAAAGTAGATCAAGTTATGATATACTGCTTTTGTTATGCCAAAAAGAACATACCAGCCAAAAAAATTAAAAAGGGCCAGAAAACATGGTTTTAGAGCCAGAATGGCAACTTCCGGTGGAAGAAAGGTATTAAAAAGACGAAGATCAGAAGGCCGGGTTCGTCTAACAGTTTAATGCTTTCCAAAGATAAGCGCTTAAACCTCAAAACAGATTTCAAATGGGTGGCAACAGGTGACAAGGTTGAAACAAAATTTGCTAAACTTTTTGTCAAAAACGGACAAAATGCACAAGCGAGACTAGGTATTGCTCTATCGGGAAAAAGTTTTAACAAAGCAAATGAAAGAAACAGAGCGAGAAGGCTTATGTCAAAGGGGTTTGAAGGTTTGTATGATAAACTGCCAAAAGACATAAACATTATAGCCCTTCCCAAACACGCCATACTTGAGGTAAAATCACAAGAGGTGTTGTCAGATTTGGAGGAAGGTTTAAAAAAAGCAGAAATTATATGAAGAAGATATTAATTGGTTTACTAAATTTCTATCAAACTTTTCTTTCTTTTGATAAAGGAATTTTAGTTTTGTTTGCACCAGGTGGCGCCTGTAAGTTTTCTACTTCTTGTTCTGAATATACAAAAGAGAAAATTGAGGAATATGGGGTGATTAAAGGCAGTTGGCTTGGTTTAAAAAGAATCTGGAGTTGTAAATAAAATAATATGGATATAGGAGCAATATTTAATTTAATATTTTTAGGTCCTGTCATAAACCTATTGGTCTTTATATTCCAGGGGTTGCAGTCTTTGCACATTCCCGGGGCTTTGGGATTTTCCATCATAATTTTAACTGTGTTAATAAGAGTTTTGGTATGGCCTTTTATGAGTAGTCAGATGGCGGCTACCAAAAAAATGGCAGACCTTAAGCCACATTTGGATGAGTTAAAGAAAAAGCATAAGGGTGATAAGCAGGCTTTGGCTACTGCTCAAATGGCTTTATATAAAGAACATGGGGTTAACCCTGCAGGTGGTTGTTTACCGGCCCTAATCCAAATCCCAGTTTTTATTGCTCTCTATCAAGCGATTATCAATATTTTGCCTGGAGCAGATGGAAATATTGATAAGATAAATTCTTTGCTATATTCTCCCTCAATGAAACTTCCCAGTTACTTAGATCCCAACTTTTTTGGAATAAACCTAGGGATTAAACCATCAGAATTCTCCCAATTTGGTTTGTTGTTACTTTTGGTACCTATAATTACAGCTTTATTAACTTTTGTCCAATCAAAGATGGCATTGCCTGTACCTGTTAAGCGCTACCCTTCTGATTCTCCTAAGGAAGAAAAAGAAAAGGAAGGTTTGGAAGAAAGTATGGGTCAAGTACAATCTCAGATGGTATTTATGATGCCTTTGATGATTGGTTATTTTGCCTTTACTTTTCCCATCGGGCTTGCAATTTATTGGAATACGTATACAATACTGGGAATAGTTCAGCAGCATCGGGTGTCAGGTTGGGGAGGATTAGAGAGTCTAGTGACTAGAGTCAAGAGTCAAGTGAAATAAATCAAGACTTTAGATTCTAAGA
>CAZYBP010000004.1:8035-35835 GCA_964645555.1 uncultured Gammaproteobacteria bacterium | reverse complement strand
CTTTTGGCTCATAGCTTTTTGAGAGCTACGTGTCTGCTGTTCCACCACCTCGGCGTAAATTGAATTATACCAGCTTTAACGGACTAGACAAAGGAGTCTCATTTGGATACACTCAGCACATATGAAAAGAAGCGTAAGGTTACCTAGTCATGTTAAACCCGAGCGGTATAAAATTATGCTCAAGCCTGATTTAAATGAGTTTACCTTTACAGGCTTAGAAACCATTTATTTATCTTTAGAAAAACCCACCAAGCAAATTACCCTTCATGCAGTCGAGCTTGAGATTGAATCAGCTGAATTTATGCATCAGACCAAAGAAATCTGGGCAGGCAAGATCTCATATGACAAAAAGGGCGAAACCGCAATTTTCACTTTTCCTAAGTTTCTGCAAACAGGTAAAGGAGAATTAAAACTTGAGTTTAAGGGAATTTTAAATGATAAAATGCGAGGTTTTTATAGGAGTAAATACCATGTAGCTGGTGAAGAAAAACACTTGGCTACCACCCAGTTCGAATCAACTGATGCAAGACGTGCTTTCCCTTGTTTTGATGAACCTAGTAAAAAAGCTATCTTTGATGTGACTTTAATGGTGCCTGTCTCTACAACTGCCATTTCTAATACCGTTGAATCAAATATTTTAGAACATGAGTCAGGTTATAAAACAGTGGAATTTGCTCCTACCCCCAAAATGAGTACCTATCTTTTGGCTTTTATTGTAGGGGAATTTGAATATATAGAAGGTAAAACTAAAGATGGAGTATTGGTAAGAGTTTTTACTACTCCAGGCAAGAAAAACCAGGCTAAATTTGCTCTAGATGTAGCTATTAAGTGTTTAGAGTTTTATAACAACTATTTTGGAATAGATTATCCTTTACCAGTTTTGGATTTAATTGCCATTCCGGATTTTGCCGCCGGGGCCATGGAAAACTGGGGGGCTGTTACTTATAGAGAATCGACCCTTTTAATAGATGAAGAGAGATCTTCTACTGCCAATAAACAGTGGGTGGCTTTGGTAATTGCTCATGAACTTGCCCACCAGTGGTTTGGGAATTTGGTTACCATGGAGTGGTGGACTCATCTTTGGTTAAATGAGGGATTTGCTTCATTTATTGAATTTTTAGCAATTGATCATATTTTTCCCCAGTGGGACATTTGGACGCAATTCGTTTCAACAGAACTGGCTGATGCATTTTCTTTAGACAGCCTAAAAAATACTCATCCAATTGAGGTAGAAGTAGGTCATCCTGCAGAAATTTCTGAAATTTTTGATAAAGTCTCTTACTCTAAAGGTGCTTCTATTTTAAGAATGCTTTGGAAATATTTAGGAGAGAAAGACTTTCAAAAGGGACTACAATATTATCTAAAAAGACATGCTTATGGTAATGCCCAGACTGAAGATTTATGGAAAGCTTTGGAAGAAGTAAGCGGTAAGCCTGTTTCCAAAGTAATGAAAAATTGGACATCAAAACCAGGACACCCGGTAATAAAGTTAAAAGTTAAACTTCCCTTCGGGGGCCCGAACTCAAAAGTTGAACTCACACAAAGTAGGTTTTTCTCCAGTCCAATTTCCAGGAAAGAAAGTCAGGATAAAACAATCTGGAGTATCCCACTGGATGGAAAACTAATGGATAAAAAAAATATGGAACTTGCCAATAAGTGGGAAAAATTAAACGTTGGGGAGGTAAGTTTAGCAAGGGTAGATTATCCGCATGAATATTTGAAAAAGCTTGAAGAGCAAGTGAAAAATGGAAAATTATCTGCACCAGATAGATTAGGTTTAATCAGAGACAGTTTTGATTTAGCCCAGTCCGGCCAAAGCCCGATTAGCTTGGCTTTGGAGTTAGCAAAAAGCTACCAGGATGAAGAAGATTTTACCGTTTGGAGCGAACTGACAGGTAAATTAGCCCAATTGGATTCACTGTTAGCTGATGAGGATTTTAAAGCCTATGGCAGACAGATTTATAGACAAATTGCAGCTAAAATGGGTTGGGAAAAAAGGAAAGGTGAAAAACACACAGATTCACTGTTAAGAAGTATAGTTTTAAATATGTTTGGTGGGTTTGGAGATAAAGAAACCATCAAAAAAGCCCAGGAATTATTTGGTAAAAGAATAGACCCTGACTTGGCTGGTGTTGTTTATAATCTTGTTGCAGAAAACGGGGGAATTAAAGAATTTAATACTTTAATTAAAATGTACAAGCAACAAGAAAATCAGCAGGAAAAAGACAGAATAGGTAGGTCTTTGGGCAAGTTTAAAAATAAAAATTTGCTTTCCAAAACTTTGGATTTTTCAATTTCCAAACATGTAAGGTTTCAAAATTCTTTAGGCATTATAGCCTCTGTTTGGCATAATCCCAATGGGAGATATTTAGCTTGGGAATTTGTTAAAAATAACTGGAAGTTATTAAAAGAAAGATATGCAGGCGGACATTACTTTACCAGGGTTTTTGGCCCGGCAGGAGAATTTACTAAAATAGAAGATGCCAAAGATATAGAAAAGTTTGTTGCTAAAAACCCGGTTCCTGAAGCAAAAAGAACTATTGCCCAAGCCTTAGAACAAATTTACTCAAATGCCGATTGGCTAAAAAGAGATAGAAAAAAGATAGCTGAATTTTTGGGGAAATTCTGATAAAATCTTTTGCTATGGCACTAAATGTAACAGAGCTAAGAAACGGCACTTTTTATAAAGAAGGTAATAATATTTTACTTGTTTTAACTTATGAACACGTTAAAACAGGTAGGGGTTCAGGCAATATTAAAGTAAAAGTCCGTAATCTAAGAACAGGATCTGTTGTTGAAAAATCCTTTATTACAGGTGCTAGGGTTGATGAGGCCAGCGTAGAAAAGAAAAAAGCTCAATTTTTGTATAGAGATGGGGATACTTTTAACTTCATGGATCCAATTTCTTTTGAACAGTTTTCTATTCCCTCACAAGTGATTGGTGAGCAGGCAAAATATTTAAAAGATGGACTGGAAGTTGTCCTGGTTGTCTCAGACGCTGAAGCCTTAGGATTAGAGTTACCGATGAGCTTGATATATGTAATTGCTGAGACTGGACCGGGAGAAAAGGGCAATACTGTTTCCAATGTTTTTAAAGAAGCTGTTTTGGATAACGGACTGGTGGTTAAAGTTCCAATGTTTATGAAAGTGGGAGAAAAAGTGAAAGTAGATACAAGATCAGGTGAATATGTGGAACGGGTAAAGTGATTAATGATTAACGATTAACGATTTATGATTAAAAACTCATTAATCATTCATCATTAATCTTTAATCATGTATAATCAAACATATGAGTAAAAAGATTACAAAAGCCCTAATACCTGCTGCTGGCTTTGGAACAAGATTTTTACCCCAAACCAAGGCCATGCCTAAAGAAATGCTTCCCATTGTAGACAAGCCTGTTATCCAGTATGTGGTAGAAGAAATTGTTGCCTCAGGAATAGAAAACATAATTATTGTTACTGGTGCTACCAAAAGGGCTATTGAAGATCATTTTGATGAACCCAGTGAAGATTTAGTGCAAAACTTAAAGAATGGCAACAAAACCAAGGCTTTAGAGCAAATCAGGCGTCTTTCTGATATGGCCAACTTTATTTATATCCGTCAAAAAGGCCCTTATGGTAACGGTACACCTGTCCTTGCCGGGGAATCCGTTATAGAAGATGAGCCCTTTGCAGTTGTTTGGGGAGATGAATTTATCTACTCTGAGCCCCCAAGACTGAAACAAATGATTCAGGTGTATGAGAAATATGGCGGTATTGTTATTTCCGGTGTCAGGATTGAAAAAAAGGAAGACCTTCGTCGTTACGGAATTGCAGATTTAGAACCGGTAGAAGGAAATATCTTTAAAATTAAATCAATTATAGAAAAGCCGGAGCCGGATAAAGCTCCTTCCGATATTGCTACCCATGGAGCTTATATATTGCCTCCGGAAATCTTTGGAGCTTTAAAAAGATTAACTCCCGGTCAAAGTGGCGAGATTTGGTTAGTTGATGCGATCAATTTGCTCAAAAATGAAGGTGTGCCTGTTTTTACAGTAGTGATTGAAAATGGTAAATACTATGATACTGGTAATAAATTAGAATATATGAAAACAGTGGTTGAATTGGCCAAGATCCATCCTGAAATAGGGGAAGAATTTACTAAGTACCTCAAAAGTTTAGTGGATAATCCTCAAAACTAAAACCAGTCCCGTGACTGTGGCTGCTTGAGTTAAAATACCCCAAGGAAGTTTTGCTTTTGCATTTATTTGATGGCCAAAATTATAAAAGGACGAAAAGGGAGGGAATCTCCAATTAAGTAACCAATAAGGCGCTTGCAGGATGTCCCAGGATTCGGAAATTAAAATAGCCAAAAATAGATATAAATTATTAACTGATTGACCAAAGAGAACATATGACAAGATTAAGCCAAAAAATAAATCCGCTAAACTTTGAAAGAGTAAAACGGATTTACTTTTGCTTTTCCAGCCTCGACCAAAATCCCAGTGTGGAATCATGTCCGCAAGGGGATGAGAAAGCGCAACAAGAGGAATACCAATGGCAGGATTTGGAATAGCAGCAGCAATGCTTGCTCCTATTAATGCATGTGCGGTAGCGGTCATGAGTTAACAACTAAGTGTATCACGTTCTGTCAATTTGATTCAACCTTACTCTTATGGTAGGCTAAAGGTGATGTTTCCGGTTCTTTTAACTATTGGTAATATACCCATTTCCTCTTTTGGAATATTTCTTGCAGGAGGCTTTTTAGTAGGAGTATTTTTAATTTGGAGGTTGGCTAGAGCTTGGGACTTAAACGAAGAGAAAATATTAGATTTGACCCTGCTGACTTTTTTGGGTGGGCTTTTGGGAGCTAGAACCTATTTTGTACTAGAGCATTTATCATATTTTTGGCAAAATCCCTTAACAATTGTGCTTTTTAATAAAGTTCCTGGTTTTTCTTTTTGGGGTGCTTTTTTGGGGGGATGGTTAACTCTTTTTTATCTGGCTAGACGAGGTAAGCTAGACTTTTGGCAATTAGGAGATATTGCTGCCATAGGTTTGCTCGGAGGATTAATTTTGTCCGATTTAGGTTGTTTTCTAGGTGGCTGCAATGTGGGGATAGCGAATAATTCATTTTTGGCAGTTAATATGCTAGGCAGTTTAGGTAAAAGGTTTCCGGTACAAGCTTTGGAATCAGTACTCTTTTTAATTATTCTTTTATCACTTTGGTCCAAAGCTACTCATTTTCACCAAAATGGGAAAATATTGAGCTTATCTTTGATTTATATCGGTGTAATTAAGTTTTTAACGGAAAATTTAAAGGAGGTAAAAAATGAGGGTATATTTTTATCTTTAATCCTTATTATTTTGGGAATAAGTATCTTTTATAAAGTAACGGCTAGAAACTTCATTTCAGATTGTAAGGAATTTGTTAATTCTACTTTTAGGTTCTTTACAGACTCTATCGTTCGAAAGAAATATCTGGAAAGCTGGTGGAAATACTGGTATAATAATAAAACAGCTTTTTGGTGGAATGTCAGGAATTTGAAAAAAAGCTTACAAAAAATAAATGTTAGATTTTCCTACAAAAACAATAAATTACATTAAAAATAACTTACTTCGTCAGCAAAAGGAAGTTGAAAAGAATCTGAAGGAAGTAGGAGATGATGATCCTGCTACAACTCAGGTTTTAGCTGAAAGTTCTGAACCAGGAACTGATTCATATATAGCTGATTCTCACACAAAAACTATTGTTTTAGAAGAACAACTGAAAAAAACAAATAACAGCATTAAAGCTGCGCTCCAAAGAATCAAACAAGGAACTTATGGAACATGTGAAAGTTGTGGCCACAAAATAGAAGTCGGCAGACTATTAATTATGCCAACAGCTTCACTTTGTATTTCCTGTTCCAAGAAAACCTCAAAATAGTCAGCAATTTTCACAATTATTAACCTCTCCCTATTAATTGGGAATAGCTTAACAAATTATGACTAAGATACAGTTTCTAGTCTTATTGCCAGGGTAGACGGGCTTTAGGATTGCTCCAAAAGTTTGCAAGGTATACTCCAACTGCAAATCCACCTGCCAAAAATACCCATAGATTTAGGTCAGCCAAATTAGCATTCCAAGGTAAAACGAGTCCTCCACTACCTGTTGCTAAACCCAAAATATATAAACCTAAAACTATATTTGTAAATGACCAAACTACATTCAACTCAGGTGAAGAAACCCTTTTAAAGGGTGTCATATGAGATTGGCCAGTGATGCCTTTAACCAAATGCGGGACAGAGTTAAAAAGAAAAAACCCTGCTACAAAATACCAAAGAAGTTCCATTATTTTTATTTCACCCCCTTCCAAAGTTTGTATTAATTAAATCATGGTCACAACTTTAACCATTTGTCAACTTATTGACCTGGTGTAGGCAGGGTGGTAGAGAGATATATCAATGAGTATGATAAAAATGTTTGCAAACGAGGAAGGCTGTTGTGGGCTCTGGTGGTACTAGAGTTGTGGTTTCAGAATTTAGTTAGATGGAGAGAAGATACATTACTTAAGATTTTATCAAGGTCAAAGGTAAGCAGGGAGATGTGGTCTAGCTCGTCAATTTGGGGGATATTATGTTCAAGTAAGTGTAGTAGACGGATGATTCCTCCGTGTGTAATTATAAGGACTTCATAATCATCATGTTTATTGCTGATTTCTTTTAGAAATTTAATAACCCTTTTTTTCACATCTGCTGCTGATTCGCCTCCGTAGGGTTTGTAATTGAACTTGATTGATCTGTGTTTCTTCTTTAACTTTACACCACTCTTCATTTCCTTCCATGACTTACCAGCCAGTGTCCCCATATGTATTTCGGTAAGTTGCTTTTGGGAATAGACAGGCCTTTGTAGCTTTGAATTAATGATTTCTGCGGTTTGACTGGCTCGCAGTAACGGCGAGGTGTAAATATATTTAATGGTTGTAGGTATGAGAGAAACAGCAGTTTTGGCGTGTTCGATTCCTTCGGCAGCCAAGGGTTCATCTATTTGACCATTTACAATCTTTTTCTTATTGAGTTCCGTAAGACCATGCCGTAAAACGTAGACTTTCATTTCAATTTAGCATATATATCGTATGCCTGATTTAAAATTTAGTCAACCAGAAGTTGAGATTTTCAGGGGAATTTTGTGGTAAAATATAGTTTGAATGATCCAGCCTGTAATACAATCTCAAATTCAGTTAATTAAAAACCAGTTGATAACCAAGTATAAACCGGAAAAGATTATCCTTTTTGGTTCTGCTGTTAAGGGTCAAATGACTTCGGATTCAGACCTGGATTTTTTGATCATTAAAGATGATAAAAAGAAGTTCCATGATAGGGTAGTAGAAGTATACAAATTGGTGGAGAAAGATATGGCAGCCGATTTTATAGTTTATACCCCGGATGAGATTTTAGATAGGCTAACAGCAGGAGATCCTTTTATTAAATCTATTTTCTCAGAGGGAAAAGTACTTTATGGTTGATCCTAAAATAGCCCAGGGATGGCTCGACAAGGCTGACGAGGATTCTGAGTATGCCAAAACTTCCTTGGAAGAAGGAATAGAATTCTATTCCCCAATTTGCTTTCACTTCCATCAAGCAGCAGAAAAATATTTAAAGGCTTATATTGTAGCGAAAGAGCTGGATTTTAAGAAAGTTCATGATTTAAAGGAACTTTTGAGAATCTGTGAAAGCAACGATAGCGAATTCGGTCAATTATCTGATTTGGTTAGTGAGCTTAATCCATATTATATTGAAACCAGGTATCCGGAATTTATTGGATCTATTGATAAATTCCAGGCAGAGGAAGCGGGGAGAATTGTGGACAAAATAGCCACATTCGTTAAATCAAAGCTACAGTAACCACAAGCATAGTATTAAATAATATAACTTTTAATTTTTATGGTGCTAATGGTAAATCTATCCTGGTATTTGAATGTACATCCCCATTAAACTGAACCCAAGGTAAAATTGGGTTAGTGGCTTTTATATATACAGTATCAGAGGTAGAGCCAATGCAGGAGCCGGCATTGGTGCTGCTGAGATGTGTTTATTACAGTATGAACCTTGATTTATGAAACGACTATCACAATGAAATATCTCTTTATTGAAAAATTCTCAAACATATTACTATCGTATGTTTGACTAAACATTTAGTCAATATTTGTACCAGGTTTTGGTATAATTAACATATTATGTATAACTGGAATGTGGATATATCCAAACTAAAAAAAGATCCTCAAAAATATGCTGCCTGGAGATTGGAACAGCTTATCAATTATGGGTTAGATGAAGAAAAACTTGATAAGGAAGAAGTAAAAAAAATGTGGGATAATATAAAAGATAATTTAGACCCGTATAAAAGGCGGGCCTTGGAATATTTATTATGGGGAAAACTATACTCGCTCCCAAGCAACTTAAATTTTTGGAGCTTATCCAACAAGAGCCGGAAATAACCAACAGATTTTACCTGACCGGAGGTACAGCCCTTTCTGAATTTTACCTCAAACACCGGTTATCTTTTGACATTGACCTGTTTACTGAAAAAGAAGAGGTAGACCAAAATCTTATAGAGGCATTTTTAAAAAAGATTTCACCAAAACTTTCTGTAACCCATATTAAAAGAAGCCAGTTTTTAGGTTTGGTTAGTTTTGTATTGGTTTTTGAGGATAAAGAAGAGCTTAAAGTTGACTTCAATTATTATCCGTTTCCGAGGATGCAAAAAGGCACCCATTTTAAGAACTTAGAAGTAGACAGTGTTTATGATATTGCAGCCAACAAACTGCAGACTATCTTTACTAAACCAAGAAGCAGGGATTACCTGGATTTGTACTTCATCATGCAAAAATATGATTATCCGCTTGATAAATTAATCCTGGATGCAAAAGCTAAATTTGACTGGCATATAGATAGGATTACCCTGGCTAGCCAATTTGTGAAAGTGAAAGATACAGATGAGAGTGCAATGGTAATAATACCTTTTAATAAAGCTAATATGGATGAGTTTTTCTTAAATTTAGCAAAGTCTCTTAAAGGTGAAATTTTCAAATAAGAAGCACAGAGTTTTCACAATGGTTCTGATGGTGCCAAGGGTAAATCTATCCTGGTATTTGAATGTACATCTCCATTAAACTGAACCCAAGGTAAAATTGCGTTAGTGGCTTTAATATATACAGTATCAGAGGCAGAGCCTGAAGTATTGGTACAAGTTAAGGTATACAGGTAATTATCTGCTGAGGCAGGCAGGGTGGTAGTACCATTTGTACCACTTAAGTTTTGGGATGTATCCCAGTTTGAATCAGCCCAGGAATTGCCTGAATGTGAGGCAGAGCCAGTGCAGGAGCCGGCATTGGTGCTGCTCCAGGATAAATATGCACTATAACCTCCATTAATATTTAATGGTGAGGCAGAGGAAGTATCAACAAAAGCATCAGAGGTACCGTTTTTCCTCACTTTTAAATCAACTATGGGAGGATTACAGTTTGGAGTTACAGAGATGCTGTTGGAATATTTCTCGCTACTGCCAACATAAGCCCTGATAATATATGTACGGGAAGTATTGGCAGGAGGGAAATCAGTATATGAAAGGGGAGGGGAAGTAATTGTTCTCAGCCAAGCCCAGCTGCCGCCTGATAAATATCTTACTTCATACCCTGCGGCACCGCCTGAGGCAGACCAGGATAGGTCAACCCGGGGTTGGGAGCCTGAACAGGAAGTGGTTGGGGTGTTTAAAGTAAAATCTGCGGGTGTAATGGTAAATGTTCCCCAGCTTGGAGTATATTGTTTCAAGGAGGAATTGCTATTACAGCCACTTTCTACAGCCCAGCTGTGGAAACCTCCGCTAGGATAAATAGTTGTACCATAGGAGTCACCCCAATATGAAGAACCTGTCTGAAAAGTGGCTACTACATTAGTTCCATTGTCCAAATAGATTTTGGAAGTGCGTCCGTTACAGGAAGAACAGTTGCCATTATCTTTATTGTAAAAAGATACTGCTACACCATTTGGGCTGTAAGGTATTTGGACATTGTTGATGGGAGAGATTAGTTGGATTGAGTAAAACTGGCAGGTTGCTGCAGTCCTGCAGACATATCCGCCTCCTGCATAACAATCTCCTCCACAACATTGTGAGTCTTGGCTGCAGCTTGCTCCATCTGCCAGACAACCTCCACCCCCACCGGATTTACAGGTACCGGTTTGGCAGGTCAGGCCATCTTGGCAAAGACTGGAGTTTCCAAAACAGACCTGGGAATCCTGGCCTCCTGAACAACAGTTTTGGTTTGATCCTCCACATGAGCAGGATGCACAGGTTTTGGTGCCTGCACAACTTTGTCCACAATTACCAGTATAGTTACTGCCACTGCAATAATTACCACTATCATTACAGTTAGGTGTACAGCCAGGTGGAGGGGGAGATGGGGGAGGAGAGGAACCGCTTTGGCAAGTGCCATTTACACAACTTCCACTACTGCAATAAGTTCCGGTAGTACTGCAGCTGCCGCATTGGTTACTCCTTGAATCTGTTTGCCCGCAAGCCAAACTACCCGGGGAATTACAAGTAGGAGGATTCAGAGTACCTGTACAGGTGCTAGCCAGACAATTTTCTCCTGATTTAGGGTTACGGGTATAAGAAGTGCCAGTACAATAATTATTAGTATCATCACAAGGACAAAATGGCTTGAAGCTTATATCTGGGCAAGGCATGGCGTTGCAAGCTGCAGTACCCCCTCCTTCAGTGCAGCCGCATTGATTGCCATCTGAATCAGTACAAGTTTGATGAAGATCTACAGAAGTGGAGTAGCTGGAATGGTTACCACTTGAGTCTACGAAAGCGAGTGTACAATCATTAACTACATCGTCAGGGGAACAATAATTGGCTCCGCAGCATTCCACCCATTGATTAGGCGCATGATAACAAGTTCCACCGGCATTCTGGTGAGCTTGTGTTTCCTTTGCAGTAAACAGGGTAATAATAACTACAACAGTTAAAGATAGAAAAACAGACAGAATTTTGGGATTTATAGCTTTTAATATATTCATGGTCTGATAATAGTAAAATTGTGGGCAATGATGTCACCGACCTGGTATTTATTCTTTAAACCCTGTGTTTGAGTTTTATCTGTCACGATATTAATCCCTCCTCTGACATTATCACCTGGTTGTAAGTTATTAAAATCACTTTTCTCAACCTTTTTACCTTCTTGTTTATCAAAAGAAGAGAGATTAATTTCTTCCTCTACATAAATTATTAGTTCTTGTCTGTCTGTTTTAAGAACAAAAGAATTTATATCTTTTTTGATTACTTTACCCTCCACATTGGCATAGATTTTAGTAAGGAGAGGATTGGTTAGCAGTTCAACTTTAAGAGGAACTTCTTGTTTAGTAAGAATAGGTATTGGTTTAGGTAAAGTTTTTAAATAATAGCCTAAACTAATGCTGAGTACAGTAACAGCAAGTGACAATATGATTAATATTAATATTCTCATTATTGTACAGTTAATTTTCCACCAATAATTTGCCAGTCACTGCCTACTTTTTCTAATTTCACCTGGCCTATTAAGATGTCTCCTGTCTTTAATTGGTTCAAAGACAGGGAAGTAGGAGAAGCTGTAGCTTCTTTTGTTTTTAAGCTGCTGACAAAAGAAGTAGTGTTTATTATGACGTTAATTTTAAGAGTTTGATTATCACTACTATCTTTAAATGTTAGTTTACCTGAAGGACTTGCTTCTAATACTACATGGTTTAGAGTAATACTGTCTAAACTCTTAGAAGTTATTTTGCCCATTATTTGGGCAGACCAATTAGAAAATGCTGGATCTTGTAACAGATCCAAGGAAATGGGAAGGTTTATCTTCTCGGTTGGTAAAGAGAATATAGGTTTCTCTTTAGTAATCCTTTGAGGGGTAAAAACATAAGTTAAAATTAAACTGAGTATCAACAGTAAAATAAGAGCCACTAATTCCCATTTTATCAAGTAAAACTTGCCGATTTTTAAGATCATATTTTCCGGTGGAGAATTAATGACAACAGGCTCAAGATTGGTATTGGGCACATTGTCCATTAATTATTATAGTAGGTCCTGAATAGTTATCTTGTCAACCTAGGCGGAATTAAAGTTATTTTACAGCTCTCGCTCCATAGATAGAGGCTATGAAAGTATATAAATCAGGGGCAACCTCGTTAAGCTTATCAGGGTCTGCCAGTCCATTACTAAGTCCTTGTGCAGCCACAGGATCTTTAAGAAGGTCTCCTTTGTAGATATCTGTTAGTACCGCAAGAAGTTCAAACTTACTTACGCTCATTAGAGATCCGGTAAACAGAGGGTTGCTTTTATTTGAATTAAAAAGACTACCTAATTCTGAACCTTCTTCATTTGATAAGCCAACATTTGCTATAGCACCCCCCAATTCATGATGCAGTCCAGATCGTGGTGCAACCCTGAACATAAATTCATCCTCTCCCACAGCGCTTATCACGACATCTTTTGTAGTGAGAGTAACAGTTCTTGTTATCTCCATAGAACTTCCCGTAGGAGATTTTACTTCAGAGTATGGGGCAAATTCTGGTAGTTCAGTCACTCTCATCTTCTGTGGGAAAACAACCACTTGGGTTCCTCGATCTATCAATCTTTGCCTGATATCATCTCTATAACTTAACATGTCTTCAACAGTAGCTTTAGCCATATCTAAAGTTTTTGTGCTAACTCCATTGGGTGCTTTAATGATAATTCCACCGGCTGCTATTACAAATTGCTGGTATATTGGATGATTTTCTCTCTCAAATTGGATTCTTTCTTGGTTTATCTGTTCTTGTGTTTTAGGAGGGGGGATAACTTCAAATTGAGCTTGGGCTAATGTTAAGTTTTCTTCTGTTAAAGCAGGATCTATTTCTTCAGGGCTTGCCAGTGTTGCATCTGCATCAGCTGCTACCATTACCCCTGCTACTTCTACTTCATTTGGCTTGTTTGACCCAGAATCTGCGTCACCTTCAGAATCAGGATCTGGATCAAGATCTGGCCTCCCATCACCTGTTCCTGCAGTACCAGAGGAATCTAGTGTAGGGTATCCATCGGCTACCATTGCACTGGTAGTTCCAACTGTAACTGCACCACTTCCATCTAATTGTCCCTCGGCATGTACCGGGGTTACTGCCGCAGTAAACAAGGTAAGAGCTAATGCTCCTGATAGAGCAGTTAATCTAAAGCTGGGTCTGGTTTGATAAGAGGTTAACGCTGAAGTTACTGGTTCAGCTAAATGGTTCCGTGTAAAAGTTTCTACGCCATTTACCACTTGACGAAAACGCTCCGTTAATGTAGCATGAATATCCGGACTTGAAGTTCTAGCTTCAAGCCTATTTTCGTTAGACATATATAGGCCTATATAATTATTAGTATATTATACCATAATCCTTCGCTAACCTGCAGGCGGGGATTTTTTTGTGGCCTTTTGTGCCACTTTTTGGCAAATTTCCAATATATTTGCTACAGTGTTCTAAGATGATTAAAGTGTGTGAGTAGAGTAGGGTATTAGTTGTAGGAGACAAATCACTGAGGTGTGTTTATTGAAAAAATTCTCAAACATATTACTATCGTATGCCTGACTAAACATTTAGTCAATATTATGAGTGTAATATGAGTGTAAAGGGTTGAAGAATGATTATAACCAGACCCTATAGTTTTGACATATTGTTAGGAATGAAGTAAGATAATCTATATGAGCGTAGACAGATATCTAGCAAAAATTGGTACTTTAGAAGAAGTTTATGGGCGTCAAGCTCGGGATCAAGGCGGACACTGGAGGAAACAACCCTTGTCGCCAACTATTTCGCAATTTGCTGAGAGATTAAAGGAGCGTTTTGGACCAAATCCCAGGATTCTGGACGAAGGATCAGGCTCAGGTGAACATGCAGCACAATTAGTAACAGATTATGGCTTGAGGGTATTAGGGGTGGAGATTACCCAAAACGGTATTATGAAAGCTAGAGCTTTAGCTCGAGATCTCCAGCTATCACAAGAAGACCTTTCCTTTGAAAGAGGAAATATGCTGGAGCTTCCTTTTGCAAATGGAACTTTCGAGGGTTTTCATGATTTTTGTTCGTTATGTCATCTACATTTTTCAGATTGGAAGAGATATTTTGAGGAAGCAGCCAGGGTTACTGCTGCCGGCGCATTAGGACAAATTGTGGGTTTTAGTGCCTATGATGATGATTTTTATGGAGTACCAATCAGAGAGGCAGGAATTGGTTGGCTGGAATTTAGAGATGGTCAAGTAAATTTAGAAAATAGACAAGGAGACGTATCTAGCAGGCCGCATCAATATCCTCCTCAATATGAAGCCTTCAGTTGGTATTTTGCCACAGTTGAACAAGTGCAGGAAGCAGTCAGAGGCCGTTTCAGATTCATGGAAGCAGAATCATATCTTTGGGATCATCCTGAGCAGAAACCAGGGCAGATAGGCCAGAGGTTTTATTTAAACATTCCTTTGGAAAGAATATAATTTATACTTATGATGATGTGCTCGAGAGAAATAATTTTACCCGCTGAGAGAAAGGTTCCAATTGTAACCACCAGTACAAACGACTGGATTTCTGTAGTAGCTGAAGCAGTTACTAGGGAAGATCCACATAAAAGACAATCTGTTTTAATTCAAAGTGGTGATGGTCCTTATATTTTAGGTACAGGGTTTTATATCGAAGAGAAACTTCCTATAGCAATGCAGATGTTAAACAGACAAAAAGAAAGACCCTTGGATCAACTGGTGGCTTTAGGTATTCCAAGAGAGGAGATGGCGTTATGGGTAGCCTCTAATCAAAGACCTTTAGTAGAAAGATTAACTTCGGCTTTAAGTAATGAAGTATTTGGAGTGATAGCACAAGCCAATCCTGTACTCCCGGACTGGCTTACTAAGTTTGACAAACTTCACAAGACTAGGGAAAAATTAACAGTTTGGTGTGATCGGCTAGATCTCGGGCCAACTGCACAGTTATTTAGATACATAAGAAATAACTTAGGTTTACCACCGGATAGGTTTACGATGTTGTTTACCTCTGCTAACTTAAGAGGTAAGGGAACTCAAACAAGATTAGTAGGATCTTATGAACAATTAGGAGATAAAGATAATATAGTCGCTGCAGTAATGGATATAGAGGAAGATAAGTATCAAAAGGGTTCTCCTCCCATTATTTCAACGCTACCTTTTATTGTTGGTTACAACAGATTTTTAGTGGTAAATGCCAGAAGAGGAATAGATGATCTGCAGGGAAAATTAACAGAGTTAGAGACAATGTCTAAACTTAGTTTAGTAATTTACAGCCTTAGAGCTTTTGGTTATACTACTTTTCATTCCCGAGCAGCCTAATTTTATACTTCTTTAGACAAACCCTTTGGCTTTTCATATAATGAAAACAAGTATGTCAGCTGCCGTAGTCCTATTATTGGTTTTATTACTCAGTTCTATTGTTGCTATCTTTGCACAAAGGAGAATGAGTCAGTTGTCCTATCAAAATAGGTTGCTCAAAGCTTTAAGGAGTTTGGATATTGCTGCTATCTCTACAGTGGAGATTCAACCCTTATGCCAGGCTATAGTAGATGTTGT
Source organism: uncultured Gammaproteobacteria bacterium (assembly GCA_964645555.1). Lineage (GTDB taxonomy): Bacteria > Patescibacteriota > Microgenomatia > Daviesbacterales > UBA10151 > 2-02-FULL-38-15. The sequence continues at coordinate 20,237 of CAZYBP010000004.1, read as the reverse complement.
ACGCAAAGAATTAGGATATTTCTTTGGAGTAATTGCGCTTGTAGATTATAAAGTGAATGGTATAAAGCGGGTAGCTATTTCTACGAATGATGAGCTAGAAAAATTACTTGAAACTTTACCTATTCGGTTTAAGGATCAAATAGTTCCTTTTAGCTCCAAAGAGAATCTTTTTATAAAAGTTATTAATAGTAAACAAAAAATTTTTACGGAAAATCTCTACGATATTCAAGCAGGTGTTTTACCTATAGATGTTTCTCAAAAAATTCAAAAACAATTTAACTTAGGAGGTGTTTTCTTATATCCTTTGATAGCTAAGGGGAGGGTAATTGGCATAGTTGAATATCCTACCCAAAAAAGGAAAGAAAAAATTTCACAATTTGAATATACGATTATGGAAGAATTTACAGCAGAAGTGGCTCGAGTATTGGATGATGTTATGTTATATCAGAACTTAAAAGATACAACTAAGGAGCTTGATATTAGTAATCAGGCTTTGAAAAACGCTAATCAAAGATTAAAGGAATTAGATCAGTTAAAGGATGACTTTGTATCAGTGGCTTCACATGAGTTACGTACCCCTATGACAGCTATTAGATCATATGTCTGGATGGCGCTACATAAATCTGATGTGCCTTTGTCTCAAAGATTGGAAAAATACCTTTATAGAACACTGCTTTCCACAGAAAGGTTAATTAATTTAGTCTCTGATATGCTGAATGTTTCCAGGATTGAGGCTGGCAAAATTGAAATTAATCCTAAACCATTTAATATTGTGGAGCTAGTGAAAGATGTGATGGAAGAAGTGAAGGTTAAATCTGACGAAAAAAGACTACAGCTTTTAGTATTGGAACATAGCTTGCCTCAAGTTTTTGCTGATGCGGATAAAGTTCATCAAGTGCTTTTAAATTTAATCGGGAATGCTTTAAAGTTTACTTATCCAGGTGGGACTATTTCTGTTAATTTCTTTACTGATGGTAAATCAGTGGAGATATCTGTCAAAGATAACGGGGCAGGAATTGCCAAAGATGATTTAGCCAAGCTTTTCCATAAATTCTCAAGGTTGGATAATTCATATACTGCTGTATCTACCTCAGGAGGAACAGGTTTAGGATTATATATATCTAAATCTTTGGTAGAACTGATGCATGGCAGCATCTGGGCTCAGTCTGAGGGGGTAGACAAGGGATCAACCTTTACTTTTTCCCTGCCTTTGGCTACTCAAGATAAACTAACACACATTTCCAGTTATCAGGTTAGAGCCCAGGGAGAGATAAAGGAGCTGGAACCGGTAGTCATATGATAACTATAATCCCAATATTAATAATATCAGGTTCAGTAATCTTTATTGCGGCTGTTATTTTTGTCCGTAACTGGATTAGTCAACTATCCTTTCAAAACAGATTACTGACTGCTTTAAGAAGATTGGATGTGGCAGCTACCTCTTCGGTGGAAATAGAACCTCTGTCTCAAGCCATTGTTGAGGTGATCCGCCGGGAACTGGGTTATTTGTTTAGCGTTATCGCCTTGGTGGATTATAAATTAGGTGTAATCAAACGAGTGGCAATTGCCGGAGATGAAGTCACAAACGAGCTATTAAGAAACTTACCAGTGAAATTTCAGGAACAGAGGGTACCGCTTAATTTGGAAAATAATTCATTTGTTCAATCAGTAAAACTTAGGAGAGGAATTTTTACTGAAAATATGGCTGATATTCAAAGGGGAGTATTACCTGAATCAGTTTCAGCAGACATACAGAAAAAACTTAATATCAAAGGAGTTTTTATATATCCCTTGATTATTCAGAATAGAGTGATTGGTGTAATTGAGTATCCAATTACAGTCAAAAGGGAAAACATTTCCAAATTTGCCTACACTATTATGGAAGAGTTTACTACTGAAGCAGCCAGAGTTTTAGATAATGCTAGTCTTTATCAAGACTTGAAAGAAACCAGTGAACAGCTCTCTTTGGCTAATCAAAAATTGCAGGAAGTAGATCAAATGAAAGATGAATTAATTTCCATTACCTCACATGAACTAAGGACTCCTATGACAGCTATCCGCTCATATGTCTGGATGGCTTTACATAAGTCTGATTTACCGTTGTCTCAGAAAGTTAAGAAGTATTTATATAGAACCTTAACCTCAACAGAAAGGTTAATAGATTTGGTGTCTGATATGCTGCGGGTTTCTACTCTTGAATCTGGAAGGATTGCGATAAACCCAAAACCTTTTAATGTCCTGAAGGTTGTGCATGAGGTGGTAGAGGAAGTAAAGATGAAGGCTAGTGAAAAAAGGCTGCAGCTGACAATTTTAGACCATCTTGTGCCTGCTGTTTTTGCCGATCCTGAAAAGGTGCATCAAATACTACTTAATTTGATAGGTAATGCTTTAAAATACACTTATCCGGGAGGTACCATTACGATTGGTTTTTTCACTGATGGTAGGATGGTAGAAGTATCTATTAAAGATAATGGCCGGGGTATGTCCCGGGATGATTTAGGTAAGCTTTTCCATAAATTCTCAAGGTTGGATAATTCATATACTGCTGTATCTACCTCAGGAGGAACAGGTTTAGGATTATATATATCTAAATCTTTGGTAGAACTGATGCATGGCAGCATCTGGGCTCAGTCTGAGGGGGTAGACAAGGGATCAACCTTTACTTTTTCCCTGCCTTTGGCTACTCAAGATAAACTAACACACATTTCCAGTTATCAGGTTAGAGCCCAGGGAGAGATAAAGGAGCTGGAACCGGCAGTCATTTAGAGTCTTGACTGCAAGATCTGGTCACTCTAACATAGGATAAAGATGGATAATAATAGTAAAAAGATATTAGTAGTAGAAGATGATCAATTCCTAAGAGAGTTTTATCAGGAACTTTTGACAGATGAAGGGTATATAGTTGATGCTGCACCTGATGGGGATATTGCCTTACAAAAGATTTTAGGCAACGAATATGATTTAATTCTTTTAGATATCATGTTGCCTAAAAAGGATGGTTTACAAATACTCAGGGATTTAAAATTAACACCACCTAAATCTTCCAAGGTAAATATTGTAGTTTTAACAAATTTAGGCCAGGATGCAGTCATCAAGGAAAGTTTTGATTTGGGAGCGGAAGGATATTTGATTAAATCTGCCCTAAATCCCGATCAGGTTCTAACAGAAATTAAAAGCTACCTACAAAAGAGTTGAAAGTTCAAAGTGCAAAGTGCAAAATTTAAGTATCATCTTTGAAGACGGGAATTTTCTCGTTATAAACAAACCCTCAGGTTTAGTAGTTGATAAATCAGAAACTCAGCAAGACAATACTCTGGAAGATTGGCTGGGTAGGTATCAGTTGTCTTCCCCTTCGGGGGCCCACAGTCGTCAACTGGAAAGACAGGGAATAGTACATAGACTGGATAAAGAAACTTCCGGTCTGCTTTTGGTGGCAAAGACTCAATCTGCTTTAGAAAATTTACAAGCTCAGTTCAAAGAAAGAAAAGTTAAAAAACAGTATTTAGCTTTAGTTCATGGAACTATTGATAAAGGAGTTAGAGTGGAAGCATCAATAGGTAGAAATCCTGGCAACAGAGAAAAATTTACAGTTTTAGAAAAAGAGGGTAAAGAAGCCGTAACAGAGTATGAACCATTAGAAAAATGTCAAATGTCAAATGTCAAATGTCAAATGTTATTTTCGGATTTCAATAAAATACAAATGAGAAAACTGGAAAGAATGAATTATAACCAGTTCACACTGCTGTCTTGCCGGCCATTGACTGGACGGACACACCAAATTAGGGTACATTTAAAATATATAAACTTTCCTATTGTTTCCGATGAAAAGTATGTCGGCAGGAAAATATATAGATTAGATAAAAGATGGTGTCCCAGACTATTTTTGCATGCTGCAAAGATCGGGTTTTATCATCCTAAGACGAACGAGTGGGTGGAATTTGAAAGTGAATTACCAGAAGATTTAAAAGAAGCTTTAGGGAAATTGGAAATTCATCATGAATAATATCTTTATACAACTGGCGACAATACTTGGTGCATCATCCATAGTAGGTTATATCACTCATAAGTTAAAACTACCAATTATAATTGCTTATCTTTTGGTAGGTTTAATGATTGCAACTATTACTTTATTTGATGTTAAACAATTCGAGATTTTACATTTTCTACCGGAAATCGGAATAGCTTTTGTGTTGTTTTTAGTCGGCATGGAGCTTGACTTAAGAGAAATCAAATCTTTGGGTAAGCCTATTTTAATGGCATCTACTTTGCAAATTATCATTTCTACAATTGCCGGGTATGCAATTGCCGCCATTTTAGGTTTTGGGACTGTAGAAGCACTCTATTTAGGCATCGGGCTTGCATTCTCATCTACCATAGTTGTTATTAAGCTGTTACTTGAGAAAAACGATCTGACGTCTTTATATGGAAAACTGTCTGTAGGTATTTTACTGCTTGAGGATTTAATAGCAGTACTTATTTTACTGGGTTTAACCATTTCACCTTCTTTATTCAATATGGGGCTTCAACAGGCTTTTCCCATTGTTGCTGCTTTTTTGAAAATAATTTTAATTCTTGGAGCAACATTATTTATAAACAAATATGTTTTATCCAGGATTTTTAATGCTGTTTCAGAATCTGCAGAGCTGTTGTTTCTATCTGCTATAGCTTGGTGTTTTATCTATGTGGCATTTGCCCTTTCTTTAGGTTTTTCAGTGGTTATAGGAGCATTTTTGGCAGGTATTGGTTTAGCTTCTTCTCCTTATCATTACCAGATTCAAGGTAAGATCAAGCCATTGAGGGATTTTTTTGTGGCTTTGTTTTTTGTTTATTTAGGCACCCAGGTTAATTTTTCCCAAGTTACAACTGCCTTACCGACTATTTTGGCATTTACTCTTTATGCAGTTTTGGTAAAACCTGTTATCTTTTTACTGGTTTTAGGTAGTTTTGGTTTTAGAAAACATACCATGTTTCAAGCATCAATTAATTTATCCAATATTTCGGAGTTTTCTCTGATTATCCTTTTGGTTGGGTTACAAATGGGATTTGTTTCTACTGCTTCGTTAACTGTAATAGCAGTTTCTTTAATTGCTTCAACGATTATTTCATCTTTAATGATTGCCAAGTCAAGCTATTTATATAAATATATCCGATCATTTATTGATTTTTTTGAAAGAAAAAATTACCGTCATTTTTCTGATAATTTGGAATCAAGAGAGCTTTTAGATCATGTTGTCTTAATTGGAGCTCACCGGGTGGGCGGACAAGTGGTGCAGCTACTTAAAAGAGAAAAAGTACCTTTTATAGTACTGGACTTTAATCCTACTCAGGTAGAAAGGTTGGTAAAAGAAAATATTAATGTAATCTATGGTGATATGGGGGATCCAGAGATTTTAGACAGCCTTAATTTGGAAAATGCCAAAATGGTTATATCTACCTCTCCGGATATTGCTGATAATAAACTCTTGCTTGAAGATTTGAAACTCCGGGGTGTAAGTATTCCGGTTATTGCAAGGGGTGAAAGTGTCAAAGAGGCAAAAAGCCTTTATAAAGCCGGAGCAGACTATGTCATTATTCCGGAGGTAGTGGCAGGGGATGTATTGTTGAATTTACTCCAAGATCATTTAAACAGTAAAGCATTCTTTAAAGACAGGCCCAGAATTGAACTTGAGAAACTGTCCCACAAAACCCTCGCCTGGGAATAGATGGTAGAATAAGCCGCTTACTATTTCTATGATTAAGTTTAAAATATTACATAAAAGTGGAAAAGCAAGAATTGGGAAGTTGGAAACTCCCCATGGGGTGATTGAAACTCCTAATTTTATTCCAGTTGGCACCCAGGCTTCTGTTAAAGCTTTGTCTGTTAGAGATCTAAAGGAAATTGGAGCACAAATAGTGTTGGCAAATACTTATCATTTGTTATTGCGCCCAGGAGATAAAATAGTCAAGAAAATGGGGGGATTACATAAGTTCATGAGCTGGGACAAACCAATCATGACTGATTCTGGTGGCTATCAAGTTTTTTCTTTAGGGGTGGGTTTGGAACATGGTACAGGTAAAGTATTTAGAAAAATAGAAAATGGAAATAGCAGGCCTAGACTAAATAGGATTTCCGAAAAAGGTGTAATTTTTAAATCTCATTTAGATGGCTCTGAGCATTTACTTAGTCCTGAGTCCTCTATGCAGATTCAATCCAATTTAGGAGCAGATTTAATTGTAGCTTTTGATGACCATGAATCAGCTCAGTTTGATTACGATCAAACCTTAGAATCCCTAGAGTTGACCAAAAGATGGGCTTTAAGAAGCTTAAAAGGGTTAAAAAGGCTCGGTAGTAAACAATTAATGTATGGGGTTGTTCATGGTGGCAGGTTTGAGGATTTACGTATCAGCTCTGCCCGCTTTACTGATAAGCATTTTGATGCCATTGCCATAGGTGGAATTTATGAAGACAGAAATACCATGAATAAAATTATAGATTGGACTGTAGAGAATGTTTCAGATGAAAAAGTCAGACATATGTTAGGAGTTTCAGAAATAGAAAATCTGTTTGATGCAGTTGAAAGGGGAATGGATTTATTTGATTGTGTGGCTCCAACAAGAAGAGCCAGGCATGGATTTCTATATCCGGATATAAATATTAGGTCATCTAAATATAAAACAGATAAAAAACCAATTGATCCTAAATGTCATTGCTACACTTGTCAAAACTACTCAAGGAGCTATTTGCGCCATTTATATGTTGCAGAGGAACTGTTGTATCATTCTCTTTCCACTTATCATAACGTTTATTTTATTATTAATTTAATGAAAATGATCAGAAGTGCAATTATAGAAGGGAAACTTAGCAAATTAAGGCAAAGCTTACGGGTACCACGAGGAGGATGAAAAAATAATACATCAACCCCGTGATACCCGTGCTACTTAAACTTTGTAGTATCCTTTACACAATTGGAGCAGACGGTCCGCCTTGGCCACCGGCTTGAGCGGGTGGGCAAGCACAAGCCATCTGATTCTGTCCGCAAGTTGAGCAATTGCCGCCTGTAGCGCTATTGCCACAAGTTGCACATTTTTCTTCACTGGCAGCTGTAGCAGGATCAGCTGCACCTACAACAGGTTGTTCAACAGGTTGAGGTTGCGGTGCAGGAGTGGGTTCAGGTGCTGGGGTAGGAGCTTGAGGCTCAGGTGCTGGACCAGGTTGGCCGTTATCTGATGTATTTTGATTATCCATAGTTAAAATCACCCCCTTTGCTATTTAGTGTAACCAATAATCTATTGCATGGTCAAGTACTTTTTGGATACTATAAAGATATGCCTACAAAACTTGCCTCAATCCGAAGAGAGAGAACTGCCCGGGCAAGATCTTCAGACAGCCATAAAAGCGGATGGAAAAATGTTCAGTCCACAAGACGGGTTGCTAAGAAAACTAAATTGGCTATTATAGTCTTCTCGCTAATTTTTGGACTATTGATTCTGGCTCAAGTGGTTAAGTTCACCAAGGCTCTATATAATCCTTGGGGGGAGAGTAAGCTACAGAGATCATTTACCTGGCAAGGGGATTTTAATATCAATTTGGTGATCAGGGCAAAAGATATTTCCTTACTTGAGTTTAATCCACAAGATCAAAAAATAACCATTATACATTTACCTGACTCTATCTATTTGGAGGCAACTCATGGTTTTGGTAACTGGATGCTTTCATCGATTTACGATTTAGGCCAAACACAAAAAAATATTGGTGGAGGTAACCTATTGAAAGCAAGTATCTCTGCTCTTTTTGGATTACCCATTGATGGGTTTCTGGATTTTTCAAATCAATATGGGCAAAAAAGCGGGGTACAAATAATAAATGAAGTCAGAGAAGATTTTGTTGCTGGGTTTGCCCAAGCTTATAATGTTAAAACCGATTTAACACCTTTGGAGCTATTTAAACTGAAGTTGGGATTGGCTTCTGTCCGTTTTGATAAAGTGCAGAGAATAGATTTGGGCAAACTTGGAGTCTCAAATGAGGAGAATTTGGCAGACGGAACAACAGTTTCAATTGTCGATCCGATGCAGCTCGATGCCACACTTTCTAATTTAACTGATCCTATTATTCAATCAGAGCATAAAACAATTGCCCTATTTAATGCAACCGACCATCCGCAACTGGCGCAAAAGTGGGCCCGTTTGATTACTAATTTAGGAGCAGATGTAATTATTACTACTAATAGCCAAGAAAAACTACAGAAAACAGTGGTTGTTGGGGAAAAGTCAAGAACCCTGGACCGGCTAAAACAAATTTTTGAGCCAGCCTGTAGTACTGGAAAAAATGAGGGGGGTTGTGGTAAAATTAACACAAAATTGGAAGATATTTCCTCCAGGGCACAAATTAATATTTTCCTGGGTGAAGACCTCTCTAGCTTATGATTTTATGGATACTACTTTTTATATTGGTTTTAGCAATCTCCTTTGTATTGGCAGTTCAGTCAATGAAGGATTACCAGGAGATTCCCTCACAAGCAGGTGAAGAGTATGGGATATTTTTAATCCGAAAACCTTTTCAATTTAGTTCTGATGTCTTAGCTTCTTTGCATAGGGATTGTTTAAATCTAGGCTTAATAATTAGTTTTGAAAGACTGGTAAAAGGGGCAAAATCAGCTTTAGTGATCTACGGCCCAAAAAAGTTACTTGTTAATCATCAAAAAATGCTGGATCTTTTAGAATTGGAAGACTATGCTACAAATGCTAAGGACGGTATTTCTGCTTGGGAAGTAGGGCTGAGAGGCTCGAAAAAACCCACTACGGAAGACGTAAAAAATTATTTTAAAATGTTTCCTTCACTCTCAGAAAATGAACAATTCTGGTGGCAGTTGGTTTTGTCCCCCAATAAAGAAACTGTGTTTCCTGACGGAAATAAAGAAACTTTGTTTCCTGACGGAAATAAAGATTTACCAAATACAACAAAGTCTTTCCAAGCTCAAATAAGGGCAGTTTTACTCAGCCCCGATCAAGACAAAAGGGTGAATTTGGCAAAGATGCTACAAAATTTAGTGCCTGAAAAGTTAACAAAATTACCTAAAGCATTTTCTGATGCCCAAATTATTGAGTTTTATCAAAAAAGAAGTCTGAGAAGAGATAATAATAATCCTTTACTAACAAGCGAGGAAATTTTGCAGTTACTGCTTCTTTAGGCGGTTTGTTCATCTTCATTTTCCGTCTCTTGCTCTTCATCGTTTTGGTTATCCAGCGGCGTCAATAGATCAGTGGTTAAAGTAGCATCAGAGTTTTCCAAAAATGATGGTTGGTTTTTAAACCGTTTACTCCTGTAGGTTTCTTTAATTAATACTGCCAAGCCATTAACTTTGACTGACTTAATAAAAAGATCGTATTTATTACCTCCGCGAAGCAGTCTTAAAAGATGATGGCTAATGTCATCTGGTAGCACTCCCAAATAATTTTCATTTGCATCTATGATGGTGATTTTTCTGTTTTTAATAAGTATCATGACCTGCATACCACAATATGCCTTGGATAATTTTTGCGGTTCAGCTACTTTTAAAAGACTGACAATCTTTGTTTTGCCGGGTTCTTGTAAGAATAGGGAAGCGGACAATTTAGTTGTACCACTGGTATGGACTATAAAATCATCCTTTTTTCCTCCTGGCTTAAAAGATTTGATTATTTTTAGGTTTTTTAAAGCAATTGGGTTATAAGGGTCTATTTTAATTACCTCGGAATAATACTTTTTGGCTAGGTTGTTTTTGCCCATTTCCATATAAACTCTGGCTAAACGGTTTAAAGTATCTGCGTTTGTGCAGTCAAGTTTGAGGATTTGTTTGTTTAATTTAAGGGCATCATCCCAGCGGCAATCCAGTGCTGCATCAATTGCCAGCTTGGCGAGGTTTTGTGACTCTGTAGGGTCCATCTATAGTTGCAAAGTATAAGAGTGGAGAAAGCCTCTTGTCAATGCTTTGGGTTTACTTTGTCTAATAATCTTCCTTTCCATTTCGGATGTGGGAATACGGATTAAACATAACAGTGCCCCCCGATCGGACGGTAGAATGTTTTTTATGGTTTTGATATATAATCTATTCTTCTTGAAACTATACCTTAAACGCTATACACTATACCCTTATTATGTCAGGTCACTCTAAATGGTCAACAATTAAGCGGCAAAAGGGTGTTGCAGATATTAAAAGGGGTCTGACCTTCACCAAGGTGGCGAATACTATTACTTTGGCTGCCAAATTGGGTGGTTCCGGAGACCCAAATACTAACCCCAGGCTTAGAACAGTGTTGGAGGAAGCAAAAGAGGTTAATATGCCCAAGGATAATATCCAAAGGGCAATTGATAGAGGTTTGGGTAAGTTGCCAGGACAAACCATTGAAGAAGTAACCTACGAGGGCTTTGGGCCAGGCAAAGTCGCCTTTTATATAGAAGGGGTAACGGATAATAAGTTAAGGACTTTACAGGAAATAAAAAATATATTTGAAAGAGCAGGGGGAAGTTTGGGTGGGTTGGGAAGTACAGCTTACATGTTTACTCCTAAAGGGGAGATTAAAGTATTATCAAAAGGTAGTAGTAAGGATGAAGAAATGTTGGAGCTAATAGATTTAGGAGCAGACGATGTGGAAGATTATTTAGATGATAATATACAAAAGTATTTGGTATATACACAAAGCTCAGAATTAAATACTATGGGTAATAAAATTACTCAGGCAGGGTATAGGGTAGAGTCACAAGAATTAGTGATGAAACCGACTATTTTACAACCAATTGATGATAAAGAAACAGCACAAAAGGTGATAGAATTTGCAGGGAAGCTAGAAGAAAACGATGATATTCAAAAAGTATATACAAACTTTGACGTACCAGAGGAATTAGTTTAGTTTTAATTTTTCTATGATAATTTTAGGAATTGACCCCGGCACTGCAACAACCGGTTATGGTGTGATTAAAGTGCCTGACGATATTTTAAGCCGGGAATATAAATATGATATTGAGCTGATTACCTATGGAAATATTAACACCCCAAAAGAACGATTGATGCACGACAGATTGCATATGATCCATAGCGAGCTAGATTCAGTCATCAAAAAATATAAACCTGATCAAATGGTTTGCGAGATGCTATTTTTTGGAATAAACTCTAAAACAGCTATTATGGTGGGGCAAGCTAGGGGAGTAATAATGCTCGCAGCAGCCCAAAATAGATTACCTTTTCAAGACTATACAGGGCTACAGGTAAAATTAATGGTGGCTGGGGCGGGTAGAGCAGATAAAAAGCAAGTCCAAGAGGCAGTCAGGAAATGGTTGGGCACTAATGGCAGAAAAAGAAAGAAATTTGTTGTTCCCAAAGGCGGACACTTGGATGATGCCGCTGATGCTTTGGCTATAGCCATTTGTCATGTACTAAAGCTTGTAAGCAAGTAATGAAGTAATGAAATTTAAGCTAAACAAACGGCAAAAGATAATTATATCCACAGCCATATTAACTATAGGACTGTTATCTACCCAATTAGTTGATTTCAATCTTAGGTTCAAGTTTATTACAAGTTTAGCAGTTTTAGCAGGGATACTCTCGCTTTGGTCTTTGTGGGGGGGGTTGAATTTAACTAAAGCTGTAGTACTTTTGATTCTGCCGGTTTTTTTCACTACAGCTGTTGCCAGCTTTTATTTTTTATTGCCCATTAGGTGGTTAACCAGGTTACCGGTAGCAGCTACTTTTGGGCTTATGTTTTATCTTTTACTTTTGGCGCAAAATGTTTTTAATGTGGCCGCTATTAGAACTATTCCATTATACAGGGCTGCATCAACCGCCAGCTTTCTATTCACCTTGCTGTCTGCTTTTTTTATATTTAATGTAGTTTATGCATTTAATTTATTGTTTCTTTGGAATGGGGTAGTAGTTTTCCTAATTTCCTTCCCGCTTATTTTACAGGTTCTTTGGTCTATTCAAATGGAAGATAGGGTTTCTGCCGCCAATTTTATACAGAGTTTAGTTTTAAGTTTTGTTTTGGGAGAGTTAGCTTTAAGCTTTTCTTTTTGGCCCATGCCAACTACTATTTGGTCTTTGGCATTGTCTTCTTCTATGTATGTATCCTTGGGTCTAACAACCCAATTTTTAAGAGGTAGGACAAATAAAAGAGTAGTACTGGAGTATCTGGGTATAGGAACAATAGTTTTAGTTGTGAGTTTTCTGACAACTTCCTGGACAGGATGATT
>CAZYBP010000004.1:4797-7935 GCA_964645555.1 uncultured Gammaproteobacteria bacterium | reverse complement strand
GTGAAAACTATAGGGCAAATATCGTGAAAAGAATTAATGATATAGTATGATATAGTTATTAGGCACAAAGTCCATATGCTATAGGACTTAATACGCTTCTGCTATGTGTGTTATCTTCTACTCCTTGTGGATAAGTTGTTATCCTTTACTGTTATCAAATGTGCCTTTCTTACGTTCCTCCGAGCCTGGTTCTGTCAGTTAAACGATGTTTGTGCTAAAGGAAACCCGAAGGATCTTCTGGAGGAGAGATACGCCCAGACTGCTGAGTAGTTAGCTAGGAAAAGAAGCTTTAGAAGGTATAGTTAAAGATATATGCGTCAACGCTTCACCACCCACTCTTTTTAGGAGTTTGTCATTCTACCCAATTTGATGTCGGACAATATGAGAATAAATTAATCCCGGAGAAGTGGTCTGTTCGGGAACGATTTAAAATATAAATACTCAAATGGGAAAGATAAAAGTTTTTGGTATGCTAAAAATACGATAGTTCCCGTCCAAATTTTTTACCATTTTTAATTATAATTATTTTTAACTTATATATCCGGGTTTGGGCTGACAGGACAACCTAATCTATGGATGACCAATTGTACCTTACCTCCCCTGATTAGCCGTTTTTAGGGCATTACAGGGCTTTATGCCTGGATAGCCTCGAAGGGTTGAAAACTCTGCCTGGAGAAAGTTAGATGGCACAAAATAAAGCAGAGAAAGCAGTGTAACTGCTTTCTAAAAGAATTAAACAATGTAACTCTATCCTGCATTAGTGATCATCTGTTTTTATTTCTTATTAAGAATTTTGATTCTCCATGTTCACCAGTAGTTTGTTATTATCAAATCATAAATCTTTGATTTATTTTCATTATTTGGGTTAAGATTTAAGTTTAATTTAAAGCTTGACAAGGCCTTTTAGCCTTGTTATTATTCTTGTAATCAGCATTACACGAAGTCTCAATATGCCTACCCCAGTTAAAGAAAATTCCGAAAATCCCACAGATAATGCTCATATTTTTTCTAACATGGATCTTATAGATGACTTCTTTCTTTTCCTGCAAACCAATAACTATTCCCCTATGACAATATACCACTATAAAAATGATCTAGCCATTTTTGACAATTTTTTGAAATCCAGAAATTTAAGAATTAAAAATCTAGATAAACGCCTGATATTTGAATTTAAGGCTTATCTTTCATCCGATGATAGAGAAACAGCGACTACCCATCATCAAGGAGCAAAAAGATTGTCATCAGCAAGTATCAACAGATGTTTATCTGCTGTAAGAGCTTACATCAGGTTTCTGATTGAGCAGGATTACGAAACTCCTGTAGTGCCGGATCAATTTAAGATGGTGAAAAGAGAACGTTCTCATCCAAACGTTGCAGAGTTTAATGAGCTGGTTGCTTTGATTGAATCTCCCTCTAGCTTAGAGCAGGATCCAGTAATTGGTGCTCGGAATCGGGCTATCCTGGAGGTTCTATTTGCCACAGGCATGCGTATCTCAGAATTAGTCAATCTCAATAGAAGAGACTTAAATATTGAAGGAAAAATTTTCATCATCGGTAAAGGACGTAAACAAAGGTTTGTATATCTGACAGAGCGTGCTCAGTCCTATCTGGATCAATATTTGATATTGAGGCAAGATAATCAACAAGCTTTATTTATTCCAACAAAAACCAGAAGCAAAGACAGGCTTTCTTCCCGCCTAACCCCTAGGTATATTCAAGAAAGATTAAAGACATATAGAGAGAAATTAAGGATAAATTTGCCCACTACGCCTCATTCTTTCCGCCATGGGTTTGCTACTTATTTAGCTGAAGAAGGCGCTTCCCCTGCAGCAATTCAAATCCTATTAGGCCATGAATCACTAAATACTACTACACGTTATGTTAATGCCTCAGACCGCTTTGCTCAGGAGACTCACCACAAGTATCATCCTTTGGCTAAAAAAGAATGAACGCACAAGCCTTCCTAAAAATCTTTCATAGCAACTATCCGCTCAACATTGATTGGGCCAATATTGACGAGATAGCCTGGATGTATACAGAGGGTTTACTTCAGGTTTCCTCAACAGTTTTGGTTAGTCATCAACAATTCGAAAAACGTTTAAGCCAAGAATCAGAATCAAAAAGCTCCAAACTTAGAGAAGGAGAAAGTTTAACTCATTTAATCTTAAAATTATTTGCTAGAGATTATCTGATAAAAAAATTAGGCGTTAATCACAGGGATATCTTATTTGAGTATCCGTTGGTAGGTTTTGAGGTAGATGTAATAGATAGAAACTTGAAGTTTCTAATTGAGTGCGGAGACACGAATGCTTTAAAGCTTGAAAAATATTTGGCTCTTCCTACCACAAATAAATTATTTGTTTTGCCCTACCCTCAATTAGAAGATTTAAAAATATTTGAGTTTTCAGCTAAACCTCGTTTTTTCGATTATATAAAACATAAACAAATTTTTTTAAACCGTCAAAACGCACGTTTCCGTTAGCCTTTTTCTCGTCGCACAATATTAGCCTGAATCCTTGACCTCGAGTAAATCGGGGTTGACAAACTATAATAAAAAGTGTCAATCTGGATATAGAGGTCAAGAGGCAACCGGATTAATTGTAGTGGTGAATATTAAGATTCTCCCCTACTTCAAGATGTTAGACGAAATTAAAAAAGAATTTAATAAAAAAGATGTTATCAGCTTCTTGCTTATGGCAATTATGCTACTGGCTATCCCCATTACAGTAAAAATTGCCAGAGAGCAGCAAATCCTTTTTTCTAAGGCTAATGCAGCTAAGATAGAATTCCTAACAAAAGATTTAGGTGGAACTGGTTGTGTAGTGCAAAAAGACGGTAAGCTAGTGGCGGTCTGCTCTAATATCAGTCTGAGAATTACAGCTCCAACAGGATCTGATCTTCAGTTCCGGTCCCAAAATGCCTCATTGCCTCAAGGAAGATTGGTTAGTAAGGTTTATGCTCAAGAAGCCTGTAATTGGCGTGATGCAGGTTATCGAGAAGATCATGATGGTGAAAATTGTCAAGTCTGGACTGACGGATGTAATAACTGGGATTGGCAAGATTGTAGATCCAATCAGCCTCAGTGTAATTGGCGTGATGCAGGTTATCGAGAAGATCATGATGGTGAAAATTGTCAAG
>CAZYBP010000004.1:1138-4697 GCA_964645555.1 uncultured Gammaproteobacteria bacterium | reverse complement strand
TGAAAATTGTCAAGTCTGGACTGACGGATGTAATAACTGGGATTGGCAAGATTGTCGGGATAGGAACAACGGAAGTGAACCTAATAGTGGTGATCAGCAGCCTCCCGGTAATAGTTCTAAAAAAGGTCAGCGTTGCGATGGTTATCCCCGGGCTTGTACAGGGGGCGAACAATGGTGTGAAGGTGGAGAATGGCTGGATGACGAAGGGTCAACTTGCGGCTATGGCAGTGGAGCCTATACTACCAGATGTGTAAAGGCCAAAGGAAGTAATCAAGAAGGTTGCAATACGCCGGATTCTCCTACTGTTCCTGTGGGTGGCGGAGATAATAACCAATGTCCCTCAAATCAACAAAAGGTGTCTGATTTATCGCCGAATGGTAGTCAGTGGCTCTATGTAGTAAATGACGGCATGGTTAATGGAGAACCAAGAGTTGTTGATTCAAGTGGTCAAGCCTGGAAGAGCGGAAAATGTGGTTACAGATATTACCACTATGAAAGTACGCTATCTAACGGAAGCTATTGTGCCACTATTGATTTTACTCCATGGGTTTCCCAGGTTGATTGTCAAACCAAAGCTGATGAACAACAAGGTAAAAAGCCTCTGTGCACAACTTCTGATTCAACCGGGGGTATCACTCAGGATCAAGCTGAATGTGTAACTCGGAAAAGATCAGATATACTTTCTTTCTATCAAAATAACGGTTGGTGTACTGATAAGAAGGAATATTATCCGGGTATAATAAATAATTGGAAAAATATTAACGGAGCAAGTGAAGATCAATTAATTAATGAGTGTGGCGTTGAAAAGAAGGCAACAGATTGTACTAAAGGTTCTCCGGGAAGTGTTACAACAGAGCAATCCAATTGTGTATTAGATAAAATGGGAAAACAAAGTATGCTTACTGTATATAAAAATGGCGGTTGGTGTACTGATGAATCTAATTATCGGGCTATAGTAAATAACTGGAAAAATATGGGTAGTGTCCCCCAAGCTGATCGGGATAAAGTGGCTAGCTGTTTTGCAGCAGCGCCTGTTGCCGGTAGTTGTGTAATGAGAGTTCAAAAGGATGTAAATGATCCTTGGGCTCAGACTAAAACTATAAAGAAGGGTGACAAAATACGCGTAGGAGCCTTAATTAGCCCAATAGCTGTAAAGGCTAATGTAACAAGCTTAACTCTAACAGGACCAAATGATTTTAGTAAGACCGCCTCAAATGAAGAGTCTATTACTTTGGACACTGCAGGAAATTATAGTCTAAAAGCAACAGGTGGTGGTTGTGATAGTGCTGAGGCTGCTATTGTAACTGTTCAAGCTCCGGATTCTGCGTCAAAGATTGTTAAATTCCGTTTTACAGAAAAAAGAGCTGACTTGGGTAATTTACCTTTTAACCATGATTATACTGAAGGAGGAGTAACTATTAAGTATGATATTCAAGACACGAGCCCGGGTCAGAAATTTATTTGGGTTCAGTTTGAAGATAACTCTACCCCTCCTAAAGTAACCGAACCTATCCAAGCAAGCATTGATTATGTGGGTCCTCCCCCTGATATTAAAGGGGTGTCTTGTGATGTTGACCTAACTCATAATAGCCGTTTACTCTTCAAGGTTACTGGCGATAATTTCGGTTCTACAGAGGGGACTATTAAAAGCGGCGGTACTAATTTAGTTATTGACAATTGGAACGATAAGTTAGGAGATAAGCAAATGGTGACCGCACATTTAGATAACCCTTCTTCCGCAGCAGGTGGTACTACCTATAAAGTAATCATCACCAATAAACAAGGGCAAGAGTCAGCAGAAAAAACTTGTGATGTAGGAGTTACCCAGATTTCTTTGGGTGCTAAGCTTATTTGTAGATCAGAAAGTAATTATGACCAAGAAAATGTTGACTTAACTTTAGTTGAATCCTTAAATCATAAAAATAAAAATAAGGAGAAGGTTACAATAGATAAAACAGGTACTATTTCCAATATCCAAACTAAACTTGAAGAAGGTGTTAAATATATTGCATGTATTAAAGCTCCAAAGAGTGTGCGTATTTGTAGCGATGAGTTTGTGGCTGTTAAAGGGAATAATATCTTAAGTAATTTCTCCTTGCCGATTGGTGATTTAAATACTGATAATACTATTAATGGTTTGGATGCTGGTTTGCTTCGTAACCAATGGGGCCCGATGAAGACTAATAAAAATTGTGATTTTAACAAAGATGCATTGTGTAATTCTTTTGAATGGAATTGTATGAAAACTAGTTATAATAAAAGTAGTCAGCCGGAGCCACAATAATGGATAACCAACAGCCAACTGCATATTATACGTCGGAGACTGGGTTTAAAAGTAAAAAACCTTGGTTTTTTAGCCGCAAAGTTCTCTATCTGATTTTAGCAGTAGTTTTTGCGGCGGAAGTCATTTTGGGAATTAAAAATTTAATCGCTCCTTTACCTAAGTCTCAGTATCAAAAATTGCAGCCTATTAGTGGAGCACAGATTAGTCTATTGGCACCCGGTAATTTCAAAGTGAAAGAGGCTATACCGGTTGTAGTCAGATTATCTACCGGAGGTCAGACGGTTAATGGGACCGATCTTGTTTTGAAATATGATTCCAGATTGCTTGAGGCATCTCCTGGTGCCTTCTTGAAGGGAAAAATTTATCAGGATTATCCTTTAATATCAGTTGATCCTAAAGCTGGGGTAATTAAAGTTTCAGGAGTCTTTTCTGTCGGTCAAAACGGCTTTAATGGTGTTAACACTTTTGGAGTGGTTGTGTTTAAAGCTAAAGCTGTAGGTGAAGCAAACGTTACCGTTGACTTTAAAAAAGGAACAACAGATAAGTCAACTGTAATTGAATCCTCAACAAATCAAAATATTTTAGAGCAAGTATCAGATCTGAAGATAACAATTAAATAGAAGTATTATTAAATATCATGAAAAATATTTTTACTATATTAGCTTTTCTTTGGTTTCTAATAATATCTCCTAGTGTGGTATTGGCAGCTGATGCTACTTTAGCCCTTTCCCCTTCTACAGGTACTTTTAATAAAGGTTGCGCTTTTTCTCTAAATATTACTTTAGATACAGGGGGTACGCAGACAGATGGTACAGATGCTATTGTCTTTTATGATTCCTCAAGGTTAACTGCTAATTCTATTAATGCAGGTACAATTTATGCAGATTATCCCGGTAATAACATTGATTCTGCAAGTGGAAAAATTATGGTTTCAGGTCTAGCTTCTGTTACCAGTTCCTTCTCTGGCCAAGGTACCTTGGCCACAATTAACTTTACAGTTAAAGAGGATGCTCCAACCGGTGTTACTCAGGTTAAATTTGATTTCGATCCCAGTGACAAGACTAAAACTACGGATTCTAATGTGGTAAAAAAGGGAGAGACACCAACTGATATTTTAGGTGCTGTAACTAACGGTAATTATACAGTGGGGTCAGGCAGCTGTGGATCAGCAGCAGGTGCTCCAGCTTCCGTTACTCTACCAGCTACAGGTATTGGTCAAGGGGCAGTTACGGTAGGTTCTACCCCATCAGCTCAAATTCCGATAAAAACTTTACC
>CAZYBP010000004.1:0-1128 GCA_964645555.1 uncultured Gammaproteobacteria bacterium | reverse complement strand
TACCTGAAGGAGGTACACAGGAGTTTACCTTTATGCTTGCCATATTAGGTTCAGCATTGACTGTTTTAGGGATACTGGGATTGGCACTACTTTAAGTTATCTATGGCTCTTTCTACCTTAATCACTGACTTTTTAGAGTATCTAGAGTTGGAGCGTAATACTTCCCAACTGACCATTAAAAACTATGATCATTACCTAAGACGCTTTTTGGATTTTACAGGAGACATTGAACCTCGCGATATAGATTTAAATTTAGTAAGAAAATATAGATTACATTTATCCAGGTGGATTGATCCGAAAACCGGGAAAGGGTTAAAAAGAATCACCCAGAATTATTTTATGATTGCCTTAAGGGCATTTTTGCGGTATTTGGCGAGAATTGATGTTACTACTTTGTCTCCTGAAAAAGTAGAACTTGGAGAAAGTGAGCCACGTCCTTTAAAAGTCCTAGATGATATACAGCTAAGACAATTATTAGATGCGCCTGATACCGGAAAAAAAGATGGGTTACGTGATAGAGCGATACTGGAGACTCTGTTTTCTACTGGTCTTCGTGTTTCAGAGCTAGCTAGATTAAACCGTGATCAAATAAATTTTACCAGGCGTGAGTTTGGGATTGTAGGAAAAGGCGGTAAGGAACGGGTGGTATTTTTGTCTGACGCGGCAGTTGAATGGCTTGACCGTTACTTAGGAATTAGACATGATGCTTTTAAGCCGCTTTTTATCCGCTATCAGGGTAAGGTAAACTTGGAAAATAATGGTGAATCAATGAGGCTTACTCCGCGTTCAATCGAGCGGACTGTAGAAAAATATGTCAAAGCTTTAGGATTTTCTGTTAAAGCGACTCCACACACCTTGCGTCATTCTTTTGCCACTGATTTATTAATAAACGGGGCTGATATTCGTTCTGTTCAGGAAATGTTAGGCCACAGCAATATCTCGACTACTCAAATATATACCCATGTCACGAATGCTCATTTAAAAGATGTCCATAAATCTTTCCATTCAGGGAACAAAGGCCAATAAGACTCACTCTACCTTTTGCCGAAGTCTTTGAGTACACTAATAATATGAACATTTTTTTAAAAATTACTACTTTTGTTGTAATACTTGGTTTATCCTTTTATA
>CAZYBP010000003.1:34371-37563 GCA_964645555.1 uncultured Gammaproteobacteria bacterium | reverse complement strand
TCTTTTTTCTCGCTCTTTAAAGCTTTAAGTTTATTTGATAAATCTGCTGCATCGGGTCTTTTTAAAATCTCTTGTTTTGTTTTAGTACGGATTCTGGCAGCTTCCTTGGCAGTTTTGTCGTGCTCTTGGTAAGTTTCATCATTTGTAAAGATATCATCCAACATATCCTTGTGTTTGGTAATATCTTCAGATAAACCGTCAATTTGCTGAAGATGGGTTTTAATCATCTCCTCAATTCTTATAAGTAAAGTTGCATCATTTTGAGTGGGGGTATTAGTTTCTTCTACTACTACATTTTCTTCGTCCATAGGATAACCATCATAACTAACAGTTGGTAAAAAAAGCAAGGGAGGATTTAATCTTCCTCCTGATGTTGCTTTTCATCTTTTTCTTCTTCTTGGGCAATGCCTATTTCCCCAGGGTGTTCTTCATCCTGATCTTCATATAGTCCTGCCTCATGGGCTGCATCTAAAGTATTATCATCCGACTCTAAATCCGGTGTTGAACCACTGATAGATTCTTCACCTGTTTTAGTATCCTCATCTTCAGCTGCTTGATGTTTTTGCTCATCAGAAAAAATTTTATTCATTTTCTTGATTGCCATTTCTTCACCCCCTACAAATTATTTTACTCCTTTTGTATAAGAATATAGAAAGAGAATTCCACAATATTAAGCAATATAAGGCAATATTTTGCAATATAAGGTCCGGTAATTAGAATTGGCAAAACCAAAGGCAGTTATTACAAACTAAAATAGCGCGCCTGGAGGGAGTCCAACCCCAACCGCGAACTCGAAGCAAAGGAAGTAAGAATCTGGTATACTACACACATATGACAAAAGCACAAGCAAGGTTAACAAAAGCATATAAAAAATACCATGCTGCAAAAAGAGGAAAGAAAAGTATATTAAGCTTTCTACGTTCATTTATGCCTGAAATGATACTTAGGACTACTAAACTTGAAGGTGAGCGCATTAACCGTAAAACAGTTTCTTCGCTGTTTAGATAATAATGGTAAAAGATACCACAAAACCAAAAGGAGCAACTTCATACAAAGAAACTGCATTTGGTATTATTCCTCGTTCTTAGCTTATCAAACTTGAACTAGAGGGTACCAAGAGAGGAATAGAGTTTATCCATGATATCTCCAAGGAAGCGTTATTTAGAAGCTATGCAAAAGGGTGACAATAATGATCCTTCTTTTTTAGAAGATCTTATTAATAAAGCATTATCTGAATCATTAGAAAGCATCGGAGGGTGATTATTTTTAAGCGCCCCCGGCAGGAATCGAACCCGCACAACTGGTTCCGAAGACCAGCACTCTATCCGTTAAGCTACGGGGGCAATAGCTCTAATTTTAACATTCTAACTCACTTCTTACTACCTATTGGCTAAATTATTAATACTCTCTTGTAGTATTTGTATATATAGAAGGGGGTGAATTGAATGCGCGGCAGAAAATCAGGCAGAGGAAGGAAATCAACTAAAAAAGGCGGTATGGGAAAAGGTATGATGTACGGTGAAGAGTTTTTCTCAGAAATTGGTGGTAGGGGTAGAAGAAAGTCTAGAAGATAGCTCAGGTATTCATCCTCCGGAGGATTGTATTAAGCTAATTATCTTCATATACTTTATCTCTTCGCCCAAAGCTTTCAATTTCGAAAATTCCGTTTCCAAAGTGACGGTAAATAACTCTAAAGTTTTTTCCTACACGGACTCTAAAAAGGTTTGAATCTTTTTTTAAGGCTGTTACTCTAACATTTCCTAATTCGAAATCGTTGGTTTTTCTCATTACTTGATCTATCAATTCTTCAGAGGCGTATTTGCCAAGTTTTTCTCTTACTTCAGTTCTGGTGTGCCTTACCTTAAATAATGGAGGTCTTGGTTTTACAACCTCCGGAAGGTCTGGCTGTTTTCCTAAAATGGTAAGGACAGACGCAAGCCGCGCATTTCTTATATGCCTCCTTGTTTTTTTCATTGCCTCTCTTGCTTCCTCGATATCCTCATCAGAAGCACCAGTTGGTTTATTCAAAAGGGAAATTGCCAAGGTAGATCTAATTGAAGATTTCGGCTGAGTTACTATTTCTACTTGAGGTTCGTTTTCGATCTCAGGATGTCTTCTTTTAGCTTGTGCTAAAATAGCAGGCAGGATATCTATCCCTATAGAGTCTGTAACATGTGGATTTTCCTTGAGTAAATTTCCTGGAGTCCCATACATCCTATTTGAACCATTTATTTCCAGGGTAACATGTGTATTACCTCTACGAAAAAGTAAAATAAACATTAATGTTTGAGTATATTGAGCAGTAATAATAATTTCGCCGATTACTGGGTGATCAGGTAATTGTAGTCTTAATTCCTTATTTGCTCGTTTAATATCTCCAAGTAGGCTTCTTCTATATAAATTTAGTCTATCTATTAAATGATTTAAATCCTCTTGCTTGTTTGCTGCATAGTTTGAATAATACTCAGCAAGCTGTAATCCAGCTTCCCGGTCAGTTATTACATCATATTGAAGAAATGGGTGAAGATGAGCAGGAAGGGAGTCTGGTCTAAAAGCATCCTTTAACTCATTATACACAACACGTTTTACTGGTTTATCAGCACCAAGGAAAGTTAGATCTTCAAGCCTAGCTTCAATTAACTTGGTAGACGAAGAGGGCGATAAGCCCATCCGCGCGGGAATATAGTGCCCGAAAGCCTTCCACAAGTGTTGTCCGATCCAAGCAAAATTTACTCCTAAATTGAACAAATTATCCTGAGTAGCCCATGGCTCTGTTAGTAATGGAAGGTAAAAATCCATAAAGCCAGTCATCCTTTTCGCTAAATCATCAAGGTGGGGTGGAAGAGGCCTGTCATGTGATTTATCAAGAAAACGTGATCTAGCAAGAGATTGAGTTGGTAATAGGAGAGCTATTTCTTGAGCAATATGCTGATTGCTAATTAGAAAGCTTAACCAATGATATCTTAAAAATTTTCCAACTCTACCTATTCTAGCTTCATCTAAAGGAAGTGGCATTCTTTCAAGATCCACCAAAGATATATCTCTAATTGAAGTAGTCCATGTTTCTGATGCATGGACACTTTTCACCAGACCCCTTTCTGTACTACTAGTTTCACTGCCTATTGCTTGATGATAAGCGGAAGAAAATCGACGCGTTACATCAGCGTATTCTAAATAAGGATCAGTATTGGG
>CAZYBP010000003.1:33764-34361 GCA_964645555.1 uncultured Gammaproteobacteria bacterium | reverse complement strand
AAGAGTTTCATTTTGTCTCGCGGTCATTAAATGCAAATTCCTTACAGGAGATGAGAGACCAACACCCATTTTGGCATGTCTTCGGTGCATTCTATTATTTGGGCCTCCACAATTGGGACATATCTCCACTTCTTTTGGGTGTGCTGTTTTAATTTTTTCCATTTGCTAATTTTAGCAAAATTTACCAACTAATTCAAACTATAGGTTTCTTTGCTTTTTTAAAAGCAATTTACTTGAGATTATTTCTAAGCAGATTTAGAAGCTTGCCTAGAAGTAGTTCATCTGATAATATGACCTCCTAAAAGATAGCTTCAGATGAACCTGCCAAATACATTAGCTTTTGTAGACATTGAAACAACAGGAACAAGTTTAAGATTTGATAGAATTATTGAGATAGGTATTATTAGGGTAGAAGGAAACAAAGTTGTTTCACAATTTGAAAGTTTAATTAATCCACAAAAGTATCTTCCCCAAGAAATTGAACTTTTAACTGGTATTACTAAAGCCCAATTAGAGAGTGCTCCAAGTTTTTATGTTCTCAAAAATGAAATACTTAAAATCTTAAAAGACGCAGTTTTCGTTGCCCACAATGTACGT
>CAZYBP010000003.1:4641-33754 GCA_964645555.1 uncultured Gammaproteobacteria bacterium | reverse complement strand
AGATATTTTAGAAATACTTGAGGATTGTTACTTTGTTGCCCACAATGTCCGTTTTGATTATTCTTTTTTGAAAAAAGAATTTAAAGAATTTGATATAGATTTTAACCCCAAACAAATTTGTACTGTAAAACTGGCTAGAAAATTATATCCAAAGTTAGATCATCATAATTTAGATACCTTAATTGAAAAGTTTAATCTGGTTTGTAAAAGAAGGCATCGGGCTTTTGAT
Organism: uncultured Gammaproteobacteria bacterium; assembly: GCA_964645555.1. Lineage (GTDB taxonomy): Bacteria > Patescibacteriota > Microgenomatia > Daviesbacterales > UBA10151 > 2-02-FULL-38-15. The sequence goes on along the minus strand of CAZYBP010000003.1, from coordinate 33,525 downwards.
GATGCTTTGTGTCTTTGGCAGTTTTATCAAATTATTCAAAAGGAATTTAATTCAAAACAACTAAAACTATCTTTGGACAAAATTAACAAAAAACCCTCAAGACCAATTCATTTAAGTGACGAGACGATGGAGAATTTACCAAAAAGTCCCGGGGTGTATATATTTTATGGTGAAAAAGGGATGCCTTTATATATTGGTAAAAGTATTAATATTAAAAAGCGGGTTTTATCACATTTTTCCTCAGATTGCTTAAATTCAAAAGAATTAAAAATTGCCCAGCAAGTGCAGGATATTAAAACTATTACCACTGCAGGTGAATTAGGAGCTTTGATTTTAGAATCACAACTTGTTAAAAAATTGCAGCCTTTATATAACCGGATGCTAAGAAACAGCCGTAAAATGACTGTTTTAAAATGCCAAAAGAATTTAAAGGGTTTTAATAGTGTTTATTTGGAAACAAATCAGGGATTAGATATTGATAACTTTGAGGAGGTTTTGGGAATATTTAAGTCAGTTAAACAAGCTAAAAACTTCTTAATAAGTTTATCCAAAGAACATAAGTTATGTGAAAAATTATTAGGTTTAGAAAACTTAACTAAGGAATGTTTTGGATACAGATTGGGCAGGTGTAAAGGCGCTTGTGTAGGTAAAGAAAATTATAAAATCTACAACTTACGTTTCCAAATAGCTTTTGCCAAATATAAATTAAGATCCTGGCCATTTGATGGACCTATTTTAATAGAGGAAAAAGACGGAGAAAGAGAAGTTGTCCAATCATTTACAGTAGATAAATGGTGTATTTTGGAAAATTCATCTGATGATCTAACAGATTTTGATTTAGATACCTATAAGATATTAGAAAGATATATAAGATCGTCTAAAAATCAAAGAAATATCCGTTTTTTAGGTCACAAGCGTCAAAGCTCCCAAAAGACCAGCCTGGTCGCCCAAACTTCCTTTTAAAATTTTTGGTGTTGTGGGGAATATGGTTAACAAATTTTTTAAGTTGTCTGCCAATTTATCCAGGGGGATACTTTGAGTTACACTGCCTCCCAGAATGACTATCTCAGGAGACCAATGTACAATTGTGTTATGTATGCCAACAACTAAATACTGTACAATTTCATCCCAGATAGCTTGATCTGTTATTTGCTCTGCTTTTTGTCCATATTTTTGTTGAATATATGATCCGCCTATAAGAGTCTCAAGGTGGCCTTTGCCGCCACATTTACAGATTGGTCCGTCAATTTCGATAATTTGGTGGCCTGGTTCAAATCCCTGGGTATTTTGCTCAATTTTACCCTCCACAATTTTAGCTCCACCCACGCCTGTACTGATAGTAAGGTATGCTACAATTTTGTAATCCTTGCCTATCCCAAAGCAAGATTCTCCCAGACCTGCCAAAATTGCATCATTTTCCAACAAAACGGGGACATTAAAAATATTTTTCAGTTCTTCCTTCAGTGGTTTATCTATCCATCCTGAAATATGAGGACTTTTGATCAGCATGGTTTTTTCTTTATCTAAAGGGCCGGCAATTCCTCCGGCAACTTTTTCTATTTTTTGTCCGTTGGAGAGTTCAGCTGCCACCTGTTTAATAACTTGGATCCCTGTATCAAAATCCGCTGGAGTGGGAACGATTTTTGATTGGGCAATAGTTTGGCCGTCTGAAGATATAGCAATTCTCGTTTTGGTTCCGCCAATATCGAATACTAAATACATTCTCAAATTACATTACCACTTTCCGGAATTTTTATCACCCATCTCTTACTAAACATTCACCCCATCTTAAATATACAAACGTAGAATTTGAGGGTGATAATGACAATACATACAACGGGGAGGTGAGAAATAGTATGATTAAAAAAGGCTTAATTGCAGCAGGTGCATTAGTTACTGCTTTCGCGGCAACTGTGGGTCTGGTTATAGCACAAACTGCAACTCCTGTGCCAACAGATACACCAATTCCAACTGTAGCACCCAGTCCTACTGCGACACCAACAGTATCACCTAGTCCAACAGCATCACCAAGAGTACCACAAGGTGCTCCTGCAACTGGACGGGGATAGGCAAATAGTTTAAAATGGCAGGCGTCATTTGGGAGAAATGGACGCCTGCCCTACTTGAGTAGGCTAATAAAATAGCATGAAAAAGTCTCTTCTTAAACTAATTTTAACCTTTTTTCTGATAGGAGGATTGCTTGGGGTAGTTTTTGCCCAGGGGGATACAATGCTTAATTTATCCCAAAATACCCCTTCCCAAAACATACCTGCAGTTACTGCGGCTCCAACTATTGCGCCTAAGCCGGTTGTATCAGAGCCTGATGTTTTAGCTATTCCTAAACTAAATATTAGAGTTCAAGTGGAGCCGGTAGGAGAAGATGCTAGTGGCAAAATGGATGTGCCTAAAGTAGTAGAGAATGTGGGTTGGTATAACCTAGGTTTTAAACCGGGAGAGGAGGGTAGTGCTGTAATTGCCGGACATTTTGATACAGTAACAGGGGCACCGGCTGTATTTTATTATTTAAATCAGCTTACAAAAGGTGATGAAGTGATTGTCACAGACAAAAATGGTAAAAATTATACATTCAAAGTTGAAAAATCAGTTTCTTACCCTGTTGATCAAGCTCCATTGGAAGAGATTTTTGCCAATAAAGACAAGGCTAGGTTAAATTTGATTACCTGTTTTGGCACCTGGGATGTAGGAAACAGAAATTATACTGACAGGCTGGTAGTTTATACAGAGCTAGAAAATTCCTAAAATTTACGCTCCAGCTTTAAAGGTTTGAGGCATGAATTTAGCCTAGTTTAATCATTAAAACTCCAGCCAACAAAAACCACATTAAATTTTTCCTTTCAGGAAATAATCAAGAATATGCAGGAGTCCGTTATCATCTACTGAGGGGGCAATTAGGTATTTTCCCTTACCTTTTGTTTTTACTTTTTCTTTCAATTTTGCAGGTGCATTTTCCATAGTAGCCACATAGCCGCAAGGTTCTATAAATTCCCAGTCTCCCATTGTATCCCCAACCGCTAAAGTATCTTTTAACTGTATTTTTAAGGATTTTGTTGTTTCCGAAACTGCATTTACCTTTGAGGCACTTTTTGCAGTGATGATCCGGTATTGCAGGGGAAGAGTAAAATAATTTTTTGACCAGACAGTTTTTACTTTATCATCAGTTAATTTAAGTAATACATCTACTCTTTGTTTATCCGCTTCATCTTTTGCTATTGGTAAAAGCTTAATAATGTTATTATTGATATCTTCAAGGAGCGAGTTAACAACAATCGGGCTCTTTTGTAAAAATAGAGTCCTTTGGCCGGTTATCCGGCTATTAATTTGGTCTTTTTGAATAAAATAATCTTTTTCAGTACAGCATTCGATGTATATATTGTTTTTTAAACAAATTGCGATAATTTCGGAAACTACATTTTTTTCCATGGTAAAACAGCGGATAATTTTGCCGGTTGCCAAATCCGTAATCAGAGCCCCCGAATCCGTAATATGAGGATTTCTTAATCCTATCTTTTTAACCAGGGGAGTTACCGCGCTATGAAATCTTGCCGAACAAAGGATAATAGGAATGCCTTTTTTGTGGATTTTTTGTAATGCTGAAATAACTTTTTTATTGGGATAAGGAAAATTAAAGCCCTGCTTGTTTCCCACCAATACTCCATCAATATCCAAGATAATTAGCTTTACCATTGGATCATTATATATGAGTTCGTACTTTACATGCTTTATTAATTTTTTGTATAGTTGAGCAGCGATGGATTACGGTAAAGCAGCGATTTCTCTTCACAGAAAACTTCAGGGAAAATTAGAAATTGCCTCTAAAACTTCAATTAAAACTAAGGATGATTTATCTACTATTTACACACCCGGTGTAGCAGCTGTCAGTAGTTACATTTCTCAAAATCCCAAATCTGTTTTTGATTTAACATTAAAGGGAAGAACTGTAGCTGTTATTTCAGATGGTTCAGCTATATTAGGCTTGGGTAATTTAGGGCCTGAGGCTGCCTTACCTGTGATGGAAGGCAAATGCTTACTTTTTAAAACTTTTGCCGGACTGGATGCTTTCCCAATTGTTTTAAATACTCAAGATACTCAAGAAATAATAAACACAGTTCGCGCCATAGCTCCCACCTTTGCTGCCATTAATTTAGAAGATATTTCTGCACCCCGCTGTTTTGAAATAGAAAAAGCCCTGCAGGATCTACCAATTCCTGTGATGCATGATGACCAGCATGGTACTGCTATGGCAATTTTAGGCCCATTACAAACTGCAGTAAGACTGGCTGGTAAAAGTTGGTTTAAATTAAAGGTGGTAATCAGCGGGGCAGGGGCTGCTGGTTCTGCTGTTGCCAAGATGTTAACTTGTCATGATTTTGATGCCACATATTGTAGCAGTGTTTCAGATTTAATCCTGGTTGACAGTAAAGGCACAATCTATGAAGGCAGAGAGGGAATGGAGCCATATAAAATAAATCTTGCAAAGTTTACTAATAAGAGAAAAATCCACGGTAGTTTACAAAAGGCTTTGGGAGGAGCAGATGTATTTATCGGATTATCTGCCCCGGGTGTATTAAAAGCGGAATATATCAAAAAGATGGCGGATGATCCAATTATATTTGCCATGGCCAATCCAACTCCGGAGATTATGCCCCATGAGGCAAAAAAGGCGGGTGTTCGCTTTATTGCTACAGGTAGGTCTGATTTCCCAAACCAGGTGAATAATTCCTTAATCTTTCCCTCGCTTTTTAAAGGAGCGATAGAAGCTCATGCTGGTAAAATAACCCCCTTGATGAAAATCAGGGCAGCAGAGGCTTTAGGTTCAGTATTGAAAAATCCAACTGTAGAGAAATTTGTTCCTTCAATGTTTGACCCGGAGGTAGCAAAAAGGGTTTCTTTGGCAGTTGCCCAAGCAGCAAAAGAAGATTAAAGTAAGGCTTGGTGGACTTTTTCCAAACCTATGTCAGGATCATCTTTGATTATAAATGATCCGATAATCAAGCAATCAACCCCGGCTTCCAAAAGCTGTTTGGCATTAGTATCCCGGACTGCCCCGTCAACCTCTATTTTAATTGGCCAATTCTTTGCTTTAAGCTCCCTGGTTTTATCAATTACTTGAGGTATAAAGGGCTGGCCCTGGAAACCCGGTACTACACCCATAAGTAATACTCTGTCTATTAAACCAGCGTAGGGGACAAGTTCTTCTAAGTCAGTTTCATGTTTTAAGGCAATGACAACCTCTGCTCCACCGGATTTTGCTAAATTTATATATTCTTTTAAGTCTCCGTCTGTTTCAAAATGGATGATAATTCTTTCAAAGCTAAGCTTAATTAATTTTTCTATCCACTCTTTGGGATGTTTTACCATTAAATGAGCTTCTCTTTTTAAATTACCAAAATCTATGTTTTCCAAATCTTCGGGTTTGATGCTTTGGTTGGGGACAAACTCATTGTCCATAAAATCTATATGGACCCAGCCATTTCTTAAGTTTTTGGAATTAAGGATTTTGGTAATATCAGCCTGAAAATCCTGAATAGTTTTACTCAAAATTGCAGGGACTATATCCGGTAACATATTTTCTGTAAACATTTTAACACATTGACAAAGCAGTAAACCTTTGCTAGTTTATGGATACTCCTTCGTATGGAGATTGAAAAACTTAGGAAACTAGCAAAATTAATCAGATGCCTGATTTTGGTTTCATCAACCAAAGCAGGATCAGGACACCCCACATCATCGCTTTCTGCTGCAGATATAATGACCGCCCTCCTTTTTGTTTTTTTTTTTAAATTTGATTTGGATAATCCCGAAAATTTACAAAATGACAGGCTGATTTTTTCCAAGGGACATGCCTCAGCTCTTTTTTATGCTCTTTTTGCTGCTGCAGGAGCAATTTCTGAAGAGGAAATAATGACTTTAAGAAAATTTGGCTCAAGGCTTGAGGGTCATCCAACAATGGAGTTTCCTTATACTGAGGTGCCGACAGGTTCTTTAGGGCAAGGTTTATCTGCCGGAGTAGGAATGGCTTTAAATAGTAAATATTTGGATAAATCAAACTATAAAACTTTTGTACTTTTGGGGGATAGTGAGATGGCTGAAGGCTCTAATTGGGAGGCTCTCCAGGTAGCTTCGCATTATAAATTGGATAATTTAATAGGAATTTTGGATGTTAACAGGTTGGGACAAAGCAGGGAGACAATGCTGGGCCACGATGTTGCCACTTTCCAGAAGAGAATTGCCTCTTTTGGCTGGGAAACCTTTGTGATTGATGGCCATAACTTGCCAAAAATAATTTCCACCTATAAAAAGGCTTTAAAGGTGCGTGGTAAACCGGTTATGATTATTGCAAAGACTTTGAAGGGTAAGGGTGTATCATTTTTGGAAAATAAAGAGGGTTGGCATGGAAAACCGCTGCCACAGTTAGAACTTGAGAAAGCATTAGTAGAATTAGGGGAGGTGGATCGGAAAATACGGGGCAAAATAGCTGCACCTTCAAAAGCAAATGGCCGAAATCATAAAAAGTTAACAACTTCTCAGGCACCAACTGTAAGCTATCAAAAGGGTGAAATGATAGCTACCAGAAAAGCATATGGTAATGCTTTAGTAAAACTTGCCTCTCAATATCCAAATATAGTTGCACTAGACGGTGAAACAAGTAATTCTACATATTCTGAATTTTTTGCCAAAGCTAACCCTGAACGCTATTTTGAGATGTTTATAGCAGAGCAAAACATGGCTGGTGTGGCGCTAGGGCTTGCCAAAATGGGCAAGATCCCTTTTATCTCAACCTTTGCTGCTTTTTTCTCCCGTGCATATGATCAAATTCGGATGGCTCAATATTCCAACACAAATGTTAAATATGTGGGGTCCCATGCAGGTGTTTCCATAGGTGAAGACGGTGCGTCACAAATGGGTTTGGAAGATATTGCAATGTTTAGAACACTCCTGGGTAGTGTGGTGCTCTACCCCTCAGATGCTGTTTCTTCTGAAAAGTTAACAGAAATAGCAGCCAGCCACAAAGGAATTGTTTATCTCCGTACCACCAGAAAAGAAACACCGGTAATTTATTCGCAGGATGAACAGTTTGTTTTAGGTGGTAGTAAGGTGCTTAAAAAAAGCAGTAAAGACAAGGTAACTTTAATTGGTGCAGGTGTTACCTTACAAGAGGCTTTAGCAGCCTATGAACTGTTAAAAGAGGAGAAAATAATTGTTCGGGTAATAGATTTGTACAGTATTAAACCTTTGGATATTAAGACACTGACAAAAGCAGCTAAAGAGACAAAAGCAATCATTACAGTTGAGGATCATCATTTGGAAGGTGGTTTAGGTGAAGCAGTTGCATCTGCTGTTGGTGGATTAACAAAAGTTTATCATCTGGCTGTTGAAAAAATGCCCAGAAGCGGAAAACCTGCAGAATTACTAGATTATGAGGAGATTTCAGCTCAAGCTATTGCCAAACTAGTTAAAAAGATTGTATCCTAATTTATACTAATGCCAAAACCTGCTAACCTAAAAACAAAAATATTTCTAGATAGCGGAAATGTATCAGAAACAAAAGAAACAATTGAGTTATTAGGTTTTTTGGATGGTCAAACCACAAATCCTACTCTAATTGCCAAAAACCCAGAGGCCCAACAAAGACTTGCAGCTGGTAAAAAGTTTAGCCAAGAAGAAATTTATTCATTTTATAAGTCTGTTGTTAGTGAGTTATCTTTACTTATTCCGGAAGGTTCTATCTCGATTGAGGTTTATGCTGATGAAAATACATCAACAGAGGAGATGTTTACTCAAAGTAAAGAAATGTTTTCCTGGATACCCAATGCCCATATTAAATATCCCACTATCAAGGCAGGTTTAGAAGCTGCACAAAGGTCAGTGGCAGAGGGGATGAGAGTGAATATGACTTTATGTTTTACTCAAGAGCAATCAGCAGCAGTCTATGCAGCAACCTTAGGTGCTAAAAAGGGTGATGTGTTTGTCTCGCCTTTTATTGGAAGACTTGATGATAAAGGAGAAAATGGAATGGATTTGATTAAAAACATTACAAAAATGTATAAGGAGTCAGATGGACATGTTGAACTACTAGCAGCAAGTGTCCGGAATATGAACCATTTTCTTTATTCACTGGCATTGGGAGTAGATATTATTACTGCACCTTTCTCTGTCTTGAAAGAATGGGCCCAAAAGGGCATGCCGGTTCCGGGTCCTGATTTTAATTACCCGGCAGAAGAGCTAAAAAGTATTCCTTATCAGGATTTAGACTTAAACAAACACTGGACAGAGTTTGATATAACTCATCCATTAACAGAAGCCGGTATCAATAGATTTTCTGCTGACTGGAATGCTCTGATAGCTACCCAAAGTTAATTTGCCCAAGCACTTCCTATCCTGTAAGATAATATCATCCAAATGAGTAGAGGTATTATTTTTTTGTTACTGGCAAATTTTTTTGCGGGTGCAGTGAATCCCACTTTTGTTAAACTTGGTGGAAGGGAAATTCCGCCTTTAATTTTTACTGCTTTAAGATTTATTTTAGCTACAATCCTCTTATTGCCTTTCTATATAAAACAGAAGGAATGGTTTAGTTTAAAAGATCAGCAGGCAAAATGGATTCTCTTTAACAGTCTCTTTTTTTCTTTGAATGTAGCCATTTATAGTATAGCCATACAACATACAACTGTGTTAGTTAGTAACTTAACCTATACTCTTACTCCTATAATTGTGGGAGTATTAGGTTTTTTTATTCTGGGTGAGAGACTAAGTAGAAATAGAATAATAGGTACCATCATTGCGTTTTCCGGTCTTCTTTTTCTAATTTTGCAATCTGCATCAAGGCTTAATGTAGCCTCTTTTGGTACACCAACAGGAAATATTTTGATGTTTTTATCAATATCTCTCTGGTCTGCTTATTTAGTGCTGTCAAAGAAAATACATGAACATTACAGTAATTTAACAATAAATTTTGTGAGTTTTGCCGTATCAGCAACTATTTTAACTTTATTAATTCCTTTTGAACTAGCATATAAACCGCTGGATATAAATGCCGTCACTTCGGTGGGAATTGTAAGTTTATTTGGAGCAGCCATATTTTCATCTGTAATTTTTTACTATTTTATGCAGAAAGCTTTAAAAATAACCGGAGCCTTTATTACGTCTTTGTTTACCTATACAGGCCCATTATTTGGCATATTGGCAGCCATCCCTATTTTTGGTGAAAAATTAACCCTGAACCTGATATTTGGAGGGTTTTTAATAGTTGTGGGTGTTTTTTATGCTACCAGTTATTCTCAAATAAAAGGGTTGTTAAAATTTAAATAACTAAATATGAGTTATCAAAAAAGACTTTTAGAAATAGTAAAACTTTGGAAAATAAATCTTAGTCCGGAATATAGAGGCTTTAGATGTGCAGATTGTCAAAAGTATATACACAAAGCCTGGCACCATTACTTAAACTATAGTGGGTTTAAAAACCCAGTTCATCTTTGTAAAGCTTGCCAGAAAAAATTTGGTTCCACTATAGGGATTAAATATCAATTTTTCAAATGTGATAAATGCAGCAAAAATATGTTTAAATCCTTTCACATTTGGAGCAAGGAAGGAAAATCTCTACTGGAAACTCACTACTGCAGAAGATGCTGGAAAGAGCGGATTAGGTAATATTCTAATATTCGCTTCAGATAATGTTATACTGTTTTTGTGGCTACTCAAGATATTCTTTTTGAGGTTAAAACTCCTTTAGGTGTAACTATACACACAACTCAAGATTATTGGAAAATTATTACAACTATCAAGCATCCAAGTATGGTAAAATACGAAAAGAAAGTTAAAGAGGCACTTAAAAATTCTGACCAAATTAGAAGAAATAAGCAGGATCCAAGAGTACACTTATATTATAAAAGTATTGGTAAGGTATTTGTCTGTGTAGTAGCCGATCATATCAGCAGTAAAGAAGGGTATATTATTACAACTTATTTAACTGATAGAATTAAAGAGGGAGAGGAAATTTATGTCAAAGATTAAGATTTACTATGATAAAAGAGGCAGAACCCTATCCGTTTGGTTTGATGATCCAAAAAAAGAGGTTGTATCTGAAGAAATCGGAGATGGAACTGTAGTCAGTAAGGATAAAAAAGGTAAAGTTATAGGTTTAGAAAAACTTTATGTGGATTTTCCTAAAAAAAGCAGCCCAAAATCAATCCCAATTGAGTTTGCCGCTACCTAATTTCTATGTTAAAACCCTTTGCTGCAAGAGAACACAAGATGATGCAGGATGTATTAATGCATCCGGAGACAGAAGGACCGCAACTTCATTACTACATGATCCGTGGCGGGAAAGATAAAAAAAATATAACTGTTTGGGAAACAGGTACAGTAGGGGGAGAATATATTAAAACCTACGGTCACTACCATGTGGGCAAGCTTGATGAAACTTATTGGATAATACAAGGAGAAGGTGTTGTACTTTTGCAAACCAGAAAGAGAGATGAGGCAGGTAATCCAATAGACGATGAAGTTGAATCCTTCTATGCGATAAAAGTTAAGGCCGGAGATAGTGTGTTTATTCCCTCAGAAACAGGTCATTTGGTTGCAAATATAGGAAAAGTATGGCTTGTTACCAGTGATGACAGCCCGGTTAATTTTGAGGAAGTTGACCCTGTCAGTTTACCGGGTCATGCTGATTATGAAGCAGTTAAAAAAATGCATGGTTTTGCATATTATGTGGTAGAAGATGAAGGTCAACCCAAGCTGGTTAAAAATGAAAATTACAAAGTAGTACCGGATCCAATTTGGTTTACTCCTGAAGAATACGCCCGGACTCTGGCTACTTAGCATTTTCTTACCAATTATTTAATTTATTATTACAAACCCCCCTTAGTATAAATTTAGCCATGATTTCACTTGCGGGCCTACGGTCCGATAATCTAAGTAGATTTGATCATCCTAAATCCTCAGATTCTGATTATAAAACACTGTTTGAAAATGCCATGGAGGGTATATTTCAGACAAGCCCTGAAGGAAGGCTGATTACAGTTAATCCGGCTTTAGCCAGGATACTTGGTTATGAATCTCCTCAGGAGTTATTAAAAAAAATCAGAGGTAGGGAAGAATTAGCTTATGTAACCCCCAACCGGAGGAAAAAGTTTTTAAAAATCATTCATAGAAGGGGTGAGATTTCTAATTTTGAATCACAGATGTATCGAAAAGATGGCAGCATTATTTGGATATCTGAGAGTGCTAATGCAATTTATGATGAGAAGGGTAAAATGGCCTACTATGAAGGTTTTATTCAGGATATTACTGATCGTAAATTGGCAGAGGAAGAAAGGGCGCAGCTTTTGATTGAGCAGTCAGCCAGGGCAGAAGCAGAACAGGCCCAGAAAAAATTAGAGGTGGAAATAAAAAAGCGGATACAAACGGAGAAGAAACTGCGCCATCGTGAAAAGAGGTTTAGGGCCCTAATTGAAAAATCTTCTGAAGCCATTACATTAATTAATGAGGAGGGCAAAAATATATATGCTTCACCCTCAACTACACAGGTTTTAGGCTATGATCCTAGAGAATTTACCCAGTTTAAACCATTTGAGTTGATACATCCGCAAGACATAAAACAAACAAAGGAATTAATTAAAAACCTAGTAAACAAACCATATGAAAGCAGCAGAGGATATTACCGGATTAAACATAAAGATGGCAGCTGGCACTGGATAGAATTTATTTCTACAAATCTTCTAACCGAGCCCAGTATTAAAGCTATTGTAGTAAATTATCATGATGTTACTAAAAGAATTAAGCTTGAACAGCAAAAAGATGAGTTTTTAGCCATTGCCAGTCACGAATTAAAAACACCGGTAACTACCATCAAGGCTTATGCCCAGTTGTTGCAGGAACAATTTGGGAAAAAAGGACAATCAGCCCCTAATATTTTTTTAGAAAAAATTAACCTCCAGATTAACAACCTTACCAAGCTTATTCACGAGCTACTGGATGTAACCAGGATAGAAGAGGGTAAGCTGTTATTCAAAAGGTCTAAACTTAATTTAAAGGACTTAATTTTACAGGTTGTAGAGGATTTGAAGCCAACAATCCCTTCCCATAAATTAATTGTTAAAAAATTGCCTGATGCGCAGACTTTTGTAGACCGGGATAGAATCGGCCAGGTTTTGATTAATCTTATCTCTAATGCAGTTAAATATTCCCCCGGAACAGATAGGATTATTATTAAAAGTACTAAAGATGAAAATTTTGTTACAATTAGTGTAAAGGATTTTGGGATTGGTATACTCGGAAAACATCAAAAGCAAATTTTTGACAGATTTTTCCGGAGTATGGACGGTGAGCAGGATACTTTTTCCGGGCTGGGGTTGGGTTTGTATATTGCATCAAGAATAGTTGATAACCATGGAGGAAAAATCTGGGTTAAAAGTAAAGTAGGTAAGGGCTCAACTTTTTATTTTAAGATACCTATTATTAAGGAGTAAATTATATGAAAACGATACTGGTGGCAGATGATGATTTGCCAATCCTGGAAGTTATTAGAATAATCCTGGATGAAGGCGGCTATAAGGTAATCACTACCTCAAACGGAGCAGCAGTGGAGAAAATAATTAAAAGTGATCATCCGGATTTAGTAATATTAGATGTTTGGATGTCCGGTACAGACGGCAGAGAGGTAGCAAAGAAATTAAAAAGCCAAAAAGAAACTCAAAATATTCCCATTATTATTGTCTCTGCTTTAAGAGAGACCAGAAAGATAGCTGCAGAAATTGGAGCAGATGATTTTTTGGAAAAACCATTTGACATTAGCGATCTTTTAAAAATAGTAAATAAAAATACAAGCTAAGAATTACTCATACCTTAGAGCCTGTATTGGATTTAATTTGGCAGCTCTGATGGCAGGAGCTACCCCAAACACTATTCCCACTAACATTGAAAATCCAAACGATAAACCAACTGACCAAAGGGGGACGGTGGTGGTAAAGAATCTGCCGATGACGAAAGCAAAGCTTGTACCTAGTATAATGCCAATAATCCCGCCTAAAGCTGATAAAGTGACAGCTTCAATTAGGAATTGGTTCCTGATATCTTTTGGTTTTGCTCCCACAGCCTTTCTTAAACCAATTTCTCTTGTTCTCTCTGTAACTGAGACAAGCATAATATTCATAATGCCGATGCCCCCGACAAGCAAGGAAATGGCAGCAATGCCTCCTAATGCTGTTGTCAAAACACCGGTAATTTGGGAAATAGTGGATAAAGCCTGCTCCTGTGACTGAATAGTAAATTCATCCTCAGATAGCCTCTTTTTAAGAATAGTTACAGCTTTGTCCTGGATAGTTTTAACGTTATCAGCATTATTGGCGGAAATATAAATAGTATTTAATCTGTCTATGCCAAATTGCCTTTGTGCAGCAGTAAAGGGGATTAATATGGAATTATCCTGGTCAATACCAAACATAGATCCCCTGGAACCTACTACACCTATAACCGCATATTTTGCACCTGATACATCCAGGGTCTGTCCTAAAACTTTTCCTTCACCGAATAAATTTTTCTTTACTGTTTGGCCGATCACAGCTACTTTTCTGGTGGATTGCTGTTCTGATTCTTTAAAAAACCTCCCTTCAGTAACTTTAATAGAAATAATTTTAGGATAATTATATTCTACTCCAAAGACAGCTGCGCCCTTATCATTTTTACTGTTAAATTTTAAAGTAGCATTCCTTTGGATAACAGCAGAAATTTGGGCTTCTGATTGCAATTTACTCCTTAAGTTTGAAGCATCAGAGTAAACTAACCTGTTAGCTTGTACTCCTCCTGGTGAACGGGCACCGCCAATTCTGCCCGGGATAACAAATAACAAATTTGACCCCAGCCCTTCTATTTGGGAAGTGATGAAAGTTTGCAATCCTGATACCAGAGAAATAAGCAGTATGACTGAGGTAACACCAATGACAATCCCCAGGACAGTTAAAAATGAACGCATTCTGTTAGCCAAAATTGAAATTAGAGCTGATGAGATAGTTTCAAAAATATTCATATTATCCTTCCGTCCTTTATCCTGATTGTCCTTTTGGCATTTTTTGCAATATCTGCTTCATGTGTAATCATAATGATAGTTTTTCCCTCACGGTTTAACTTTTTAAAAATTTGCATAATCTCCATGCCTGATTTTGAGTCTAAATTTCCGGTTGGTTCATCTGCCAATATTATTTCCGGGTTATTAATTAATGCCCTCGCAATCGCCACTCTTTGCTGTTGCCCGCCTGATAACTGATTCGGGTGAGAAGTAAGTTTATCTTCTAACCCAACCAATGCCAAAGCCTGCCTGGCTTTATCTGACCGCTTGGTCTTTGATACACCTGCATAAATTAGGGGAAGCGAAACATTATCTAAACTGGAAGTTTTTGGCAGCAAGTTAAATGACTGGAAAACAAAACCAATCTTTTTATTCCTTATTTCAGCTTGAGTATTATCTTTAAAATGAGAAGTATCCTGCCCATTCAGAATATATGAGCCTGACGTTGGTTTATCCAGCAATCCCAGAATATGCATTAAGGTGGATTTGCCGGAACCCGATGCTCCAACAATAGCCACAAACTCACCCACTTTTACTTCCAAACATATATCTTTTAGGGCTTGAAAAGAAACTGTGCTGGACTCGTAAATTTTATTTATTTTAGAAAGCTTAACTAAAGCCATTAAATTACCTTCTGCCCCCGCCAAAGAAGGGAAATACCATCCTTAAACCGCGGTTTTGGTTAAAGCCGGCTGTGAATGAAGACGGATTTAAAACTACTTTTTCACCCTCTGCCAGACCATTTTTAATTTCTACTTGAGTGTCTGATTGCAAACCGGGCTCAACTTTTTTAGGAATTAACCGGCCGTTTTCGGAAAGAACAACTGAATTATCTTCTCTTAAGGCTTCCTGGGGAATAGTTAAGGCACCGGCTGCACTGTGCGTAATTATTGATGTCTGACCGGACAAACCATTGACAAAGGTTAAATCCGGACTATCTAATTTTATTCTGACTGAAACAACAGTTGCACCCTGTGAGGTAGTTTTTGTCTGCGGCAAAATCTGATCAACACTACCATTAAAAACCTGATTTGCATAAGCATCTAACGTTACCTCTGCCACTTGCCCTGCTGCTATTTTGCTGATATCTGCTTCATCAATATCCGCGTCAAAATAGATTTCCGAAGTGTCAACAATTTGGGCAATTAAATCAGCGCTGCTTACTGTTTGGCCTGATACTTGGATTGCCTGAGTCACAATTCCGTTAATCGGAGTTAAAATGACCGCATCCTGAAAGGCCCTTTGGGCTGCCTTGACACTATCAAAGGCATTGTCTGCTGCAACCTCTGCAGTAGTTCTGGTTTGCCGTTGGGTAAAAGTTTCATCTTCATTGTGATTTTTGACCTCATCATGAATTTTATCAACTATTGCCTGTTTATCTCTTAAAGTATTTTGCGCCTGCTGCAGTTCGATTGCCATCTGTTGGGTATCAAGCCCGGCTATAACCGACCATTGGCTAACTTTATCCCCAACCTTAATGTTTATATAAGTTAGCCTTCCTGAGGATTTAAATTTTAAGTTAGCTGTATTTTTTCCGGTTAAACTGCCTGATGCGGAAACTACGGATTGGATTGATTCTCTTTTTACCTGGGCAAGTTGTAAGGAAGCAACTTTTTTAGGGGTAAGGAAATTAAATCCTAAAATAGTCAAAAGTATTAAAAAGGTAAAAAGAATTATCTTTTTTCTGGTTAGCTTCAAAATAGGTTTAAATTTCATGGAGGCATATTCTAATACTTTAATGTCCTATTTTACAAGTTTCATACACTTTCTTAATTAATTCATCAATAAGTTCAGGTATCCTAAATTAATCAATATATAGAGGGGGTGAGATTATTGGCAAGAAAACACAAAGGATTACAATTAAAAGACGGAGGTATGGATGACATAGCTGAAAAAGTAGCCTTGGGAGCAACAGGCTTGGCGCTCGCAGCCGGAGCTGTTGCTGCAGGTACCATGCTTGCTAGCAGGGGAGTCCGCAGGCGTCTGCAAAATAGGGCCACTAAAACTGTCAGGGGTTTGGGGGATATGTGGCAGGCAGGAGCTGAAAGATACCAGGCAGTGCAGCACCGTATTTCAGGGTCCCGCTCCAAAAAGCACGGTAAAAGAGGATATAAGACAGTGTGATTTTAGCGGCGGATAAATAAAACTGCATTAGGGATATTGCGACCGGGTCCGGCTACGTAACCGCCGGACCAGAGGGCAGTAGAGCCACCCTGGTCTAAATTCATGGCCTGGTCCATGGCCATAGCTTTCAAAACTTTAGCAGACTCACCCATTGAGGCATTGTAGACTATGCCGATATAGACCATATTGCCTTTGGTGGCAATAAATGTCCTTGCAGCTTTACCCCCGAATTTTGGTTCATTTGGGGCCTCTGTAAAATTGATATTCCCCCCTGCAACCAAAAGCGGATAGTTGGCAATTACAGCATCAACTGAAGTATCCCTGCCCCATTCCAGGGATTGGCCGACAAACCTGGCTGACCCGGCAGAGAAAATTGCAGCCGGAACCGTGGAATAAACATTATTATCAGAATTAAAATAAACCTTGTTTTTATTCATGATGATTGTATCAAAGGAATTGGTTTTCCCTGCACAACTTGCATAATCAGCAGGACAAAAGTACGAACCATTAATACCTGCAAATGCACCGTTTCTGGAAGCATAATCTGCCAAAGATAAAACAGGGCAATTATTAGCGCAGTTAGATTCTGAAGCTGTGTCTACAATAACTTTGGTGCTGTTTAAATCAGCAGCGACAATTTTAACAGGGTAATTTACTCCGTCAACATTGACAGTTTGGTTTGAGTAGCCGGCTCCCGGAGGAGCATTATTTATTAGCACAGGCGGTGGGGTTGTAGGAACAGGTGTAGGTTTTGGTGTTGGTTTGATAGTTGGAGCCAAAGTTGGGGTAGCTGTAGGAGAAGGCGGTGGAGATTGGCTAACTACTTGAGCAAGAATTTTAACACCGGAGTCAGTTTTTGTGGTGATTTTTTTAAGTATCAGTAAACTGGCTGATAGTGCTACAACTACAAGGACTATAATAATCGGAACAAAACCCCTGGGGTTTTTTAAAAAACTCATAGGCAGTAAAGCTAAGAGGGGCGATTTTCTAATATTTGAATAATTTTGTCAAGCGTTTCATTTAACTTACCCGGTATATTTTCTACTATAAAATCATAACTGTCTTTAAACTGTTCCCAAAATAATTTATCCTGCTGCATTCTTTTTTCTATTTCTTCTTTAGTTAAATTACGCTTTTGCAGCCTTTCTAAGATAACCTGATCTGAAACAGTTAAATAGATAACTAAGACTTTTTTTAAAAGTTTCTGAGCTTGGTCCGGGTTAAAAGCTGAATTAATAAATTCCCTGATCCGGCCTGCCCTGGATGGGTCTATTCTCCAAATTAAGTCATTATCAAAAGCTTTGTTAATGTCGCTCTTTTTAGTACCATACAAATTACCGCCATATTCTACATATTCAATAAAAGCACTCTGATTAATTTTTCCTTTGAACTGCTCAGGTGTTAGAAAATGATAGTCTTTATCCTCCACTTCATTATACCTTTTAGGCCTGGACGTGGTTGTAACTACTCTTTGCAGATTGGGATACTTTGATATAAGCTGCTGCATGATGGTGTCTTTACCTGATGCTGTTTTGCCTGTGAGGATGAGTAGGAATCCGTTATTTTCCACTTTTTTACCTTGGTGACTGAATGGTAGTTAGTCTTTCTACGGAAAAGTCTCTATAAATTAGGCTTCTATGTTCTTTTGGCAAGGTCAATCCCTGAATGATTCCTCCTAAAAGTAAACCTTTGGTAAACATATAATCCAAAATTCCAAAACTGATAAATGTAGATAAAATTAACAGAATAGAAAAATTAAACCAGTGATGAAGATGGAAAACTCTGCCAAACATATATAGCCTGATTACCGGAAAAATCTGTAATCTTCTTACTTTAACATTTGGCATTTTTCTTCTAATTCTGGAAGAAGGATGAGTTGTTGCCCGGAAGGTCAGATAACCTAAGGCTGTTGCGGGTATTAGTGATAAATATTCCATATGAACCTATATTTATTCTATTAGATGAAGCTTCGAAATGCAAATTCACTTTGATTTGCCCTTATCCTGATTTTCCTTTTTGTCATTATTTTTCTTCTCAGGACCTTTATCTAATCTCTTATCTTCTTGATTTTTCTCTTTATTTAGATTACCTGGTTTTTCTATTGGGTTCTGGGGTAAGGCTTCAGGTAAAGTTTCTTTTGGTGTTTCATTTAAATTTTTTTCTTCTTTTTTGCTATTATACTCAGCTGGGGTAACTTCATTTAATTTATCCTTACTTACTCCCAAAACCTCTGCTTTTTTCAAGCTTTTCTCCAGGCTTTTTTGTGCCTTTGTAACAGACTCAGAGCTGCCATTGTAAATCTTTTTAATACCCTCCAGTTCTTCTGATCTTCTTTTAACAACTTCCAAGGCAATTTCTTCCTTCCAGACCGGATTTGGGGATAGAGTGAGTGCTGCCTGTTCTGAAAAAGTTTTTAAAGGATATAGTAGACCGTTTGGCTTGCTGGATTGAGCAGCCCAGATTGTACCTGTGCCTAAAGAAACAAAGACAAGAATCACAGCCATTGCATAGCTTATGGGTCTGACAACATTATAAAACTTTCCCCATAAAGTTAATTTGGTAGTGCTGGTTTTTAAAATATGCCCCATTATCCTTGCTTTGGCCTGTTGCTTAAAAATTGGGTCAATTTGTGCATCAGGCAGATCCTTTAATTCTCTCAAAATAAATTCCAGATGCTTATCTTTCATAGATGCACAACCTTTCTTAGTGCTTTAAGTGCCCGGCTTTGTAAAACGCGTACATGGTCTTCCGGTTTATTTAGCATTATGCTGATTTCTTTATTATCCCTGTCTTCAATATATTTTAAAATAATTATTTCCCGGTAACTGTGAGGAAGAAGCCTAATTGATTCCAAAACTAATTGTTTAGTGGAGTTATCAGAGACGATTTCCTCGGGGCCTTTTTGTTCATCCTCCAACTGCCCCGCCTCTTCCAGGGGAATAGCAAACTTATGTGCACGGTAATAATCAATCAAATTATTTCTGGCAATACGGAAAAGCCAGGCTTCAAAAGGGGCTCCCTGGTATTGAAACGTAGATAAATTCTCGAAGGCTTTTAAAAAGACTTGCTCTGTCAAATCCTCTGCCTCCTCTTTACTACCAACTCTAAAATAATTGAATTTGTAGACTTTATCCACAAATAGATCATATATTTGTCCGAAAGACTGAGCATCCCCGGCCTTAGCCTGCATAACTAAAGAATTTAAGTCTCTCATGACATCACTTATTAATCCTAAACTTACAAAGAAAATCTTAAGCAACAAATTGGTAGGGAATTGGTAAGAAGCTGTTACATTACCTCTATATGCTCCGTTTTAGCAGTCATGAGAAAAACAATCAAGCAAAAAATCTTATCCTGGTGGGCGTATTTTTTAGGCGGCGCTCTTATTGCAGGTGCTCTATTTTATCTTACCTTTAGTTTCAAAGACGTTTTAATAATGGAGGCAAAATACCGTTTAGGAATAAACTTGTCTAAAGCACAGACTGAAAAAGTTCCGGAAAATAATAGTCAAAAGGATTTTACTATTTCTGTTCCCAAGGCAGGTATAGACGCTAAAGTATTTCCGGAAATTGATCCATACAATACAGTAGAATACAAGGATGCCTTGTCCAAAGGGGCAGCTCATGCAAAAGGCTCGGCGTTACCGGGTAATAAGGGAAACGTTTTTATTTTTGCTCATTCTACTTCAAGCCAAAGTTTTGTTGCCCAATATAACGCAATATTTTATTTGCTTAATAAATTAGATAAGGGTGATGAGGTTTATTTGAGTTTCGGCGGCAGTAAATTTAAATACAAAGTTACGGAAACAAAAATAATTGCCCCCGAACAGGTAGAGTATTTGGATAATCAATCCTCTGATAAAAAAACCGTGACTTTAATGACCTGCTGGCCTGCAGGAACCAGCTTGAAAAGGTTACTGGTGATTGGTGAATTGTCGTAGTCCTGTTAAATGTTCTTAAACAATTCTTACATTTTTCACAAACTATTATTATTTTTCTAAAAGATAATAAATTACATGGCAGAAACAAAAAACATCTCCCGGATACTTCAGTTAACTGCCATCTCACTCGGATTAGCACTTGTTGTCTCTTATCAAAATACTTCTCATCAACCGTTTGTTTCAGCAGCAGGAGGGGATTGTACTGATGCACAAGCCCAGGATTTAACTGGGACTGAAAATTTGGTAACATATAATGCCCCTTCAGGAAATACCATTACTCAAGTTTGCGTTAAATCATCAACCACCCATTTTAAATTTAGCAGTAATAGCTCTGATGGTTGCTATACTGTTTCAGGTATTGGCACAGGTTCTGCTACAGTTGAAAGGACAGGATCACCTAGTAGCAGTTGTCAGGAGATCAGCCATGTTGATGTATATTACAATACATCCTCTCCAACTCCTACTCCAACTGCAACACCGGAGGAATCTTCTACACCCAGCCCGACACCTGAAATAGCCGGAGCAAGTGCCACACCTTCACCAACTCCTGAAGAATCTGCCTCTCCAACTCCTACTCCTACCACAAGTAGTACATCTTCTTCCAGCTCAAGCTCATCAGATAATAGCTCATCGGGTGGCGTAGCAGGAGCAAGTGCTGCCTCTACCCCGACACCGGGACCTGTGGCAGCGGTTTTGGGAGCTGTTGCCAAGAGGCTGCCGGAAACAGGGATCGGAGCTCTTGGCGCAGTCGCAGCATTAGCATCACTGGCCGGCGGATCAGGATTGATTTACTGGAAGTATTACCGTAACAGAATACGCAAGTAACCCTTTTACCTTTTTTCAGGAGTAAAATCCAGCGCCAAAGAATTGATACAAAACCGTTTTCCTGTTTCTGTTGGCCCGTCATCAAAAACATGCCCTAGATGAGAACCGCAGTTTTTGCACATTACCTCAATTCTTCTAAATCCTAGTGAATAATCATCTGCATAGGTAATATGCTCATTTACAACCGGCTTCTCAAAAGAGGGCCAGCCTGTTGCCGAATCAAATTTTGCCCCGGATGAAAAAAGTATGTTGCCGCAAACTACGCAAGCGTACATACCAGGCTCATGGTTGTTTGTATACTTGCCGGAAAAAGGCATTTCAGTACCCTTTAAAAAGCAAATATTATACTGATCCGGAGTCAGCTTACTTTTATCAATTATGTTTCCAGATTTGCCATTTGAGTTTTGAATTTTGACATTCATTTGTATTCTTCTTTCACCTCCTGATTAAATTTGATTAATAATTTTTCTATTTTCGGATCTATTACTAACAAGCAATAAGGATTGGAATTTTTGTTAATTTCGTAATAGTTTTGATGGTACTCCTCAGCAGTAAAAAATCCTGTAAACGGTTTTATTTCAGTAACAACTTTTTCATTTAATATGCCTGATTTTTGCAGTTTCCTTTTTGACTCTTCAGCTTTTCTTTTTTGGTTTTCATCATGATAAAAAATTACTGATCTGTATTGAGTACCTACATCCGGACCCTGCTTATTTAAGGTTGTGGG
This sequence comes from uncultured Gammaproteobacteria bacterium, assembly GCA_964645555.1. Lineage (GTDB taxonomy): Bacteria > Patescibacteriota > Microgenomatia > Daviesbacterales > UBA10151 > 2-02-FULL-38-15. The sequence continues at coordinate 11,823 of CAZYBP010000003.1, read as the reverse complement.
ATCATGTACCACCCAAAAGATATCGAGCAATTTGTCAAAAGAAATAATCTTGGGGTCAAACTGAATCTGGATTGCCTCGGCATGGCCAGTTTTGCCTGTTGAGATATGTTCGTAGGAAGGATCAGATATTTTACCCCCTGCGTAGCCAGAGGTCACAGATATTACCCCTTTGAGCCTTTTGAAAATTGCTTCTGTACACCAAAAGCATCCTCCTGCTAAAGTCGCTGTTTCCATTTCAGCCTAATTTTAGTCTTTTAGTATTAAATTTGCGTAAGAAATTTAAGGGACTTTCTGGATAATGTAAATATTACCGGCCCTGTCGTCTGAAATATAAAGGTTACCTTCACTGTCAAACTCCAAATCAACCGGCCTGCCTAAACTGGAATCAATTGTTGTGCCCAATATAAAGCCTGTGAGAAAGTCCTCTGCTTTAACTATCTTATTTCCATCAACATCCATCCGGACAACTTTATATCCCGTGGCTGTAGTTCTATTCCAGGAACCATGATAGGCAACAAGCAAATCTCCCTGCCAGTCTGAAGGAAATTGAGGGGAATTAATAAAAGATAATCCCAAAGGCGCGCTGTGGGCAGGAATTTCAAAAATTGGTGGCTCTGTATTTTGACAGTCAGCTTTTTGATTAAAGTTTACATCAGGGATTTTATTGCCAAAACAATCAGGCCAGCCATAGTTTTTGCCCTCCCTGAGAATATTAATCTCATCGGGTGGCAGGTTATCCCCCAGGAAGTCTCTGCCCATCTCTGTTCCCCAAAGTTCGCCTGTATTAGGATTAAACCGGATGAAGGGCGCATTACGCAAGCCTTTGGCAAATACCCTGGGGTTATTGCCGTTAAAATCAGAAATAAGTATTGTTGCAGAAAAAGGGGAATCCTCACGGCAGACATTACACCTTGAACCAACTGAAACAAATAAGTTTCCGGCCTTATCAAATACTAAGGTTCTATTATTATGGTTATTGTTTTGTGGCAGGGCAAAAAGATTCTTATCTTTGGTTGCAGTGAGCGTACTTTCATCCCAGTTGTATCTGACTACCTTGTCCACATCGGCCACATAAAGCTTCCCACTATGAAAGCCTAAGCCATGAGGGTGATTTTCCCCTGAAATGACTATTTTATTGCTATCAGCTACACCATCACCGTTTTTATCAGGCAGGGCAATTATTTGTCCTGCACCGGGGTTTGAAACCAGCAAGGTTCCATCCGGGCTAAACTGCAAATCCCTTGGGCTGCCTAATTTTGTAGCAAAAGTATGGATTACAAAACCCCGGGGAAGACTTAAGGGAATATTTGGGATTTCACCTGATGAAATTCTAACGGCGGTATTTCTGCCAGAATCAGCCCTTATGCCAACAGTAGGAGAAGGATAGATAGTGTTTACTCTTTTAGGAATCCTTATAAAGAAGATAAAAAGCAAAACTGTAATTAGCAAAAACACGATATACCAAAAATATTTCATATATTCAGTTATATTTTAGGCTGACAGTTTAATCTTCAAATAAAGAGAATGTAAGAATTGTATTTGTATTAATGTTGTTACACAATTAAACCTTTGATTGTGTTAGACTAGGCCTGTGCATCAATCATTCTATGCGAGCGGATTCCTTTACAGCCCTAAACTACGACAAATTCTTTTGATAAAATTTCAACAGACAGATAGCTTAGATTTTTTATGGTCTACACTGGGAGGAGAGGGTAGCGAAGGTGAAGAGACTAAATCAGCTTTTCAGCGGATCATAAATAAATTATTGGGCCTCGATCTTAAACATAAAGACATTTACCCAATCTATGATTACTTTCATGATACGCGTAATAAAACTAATTATGTGTTCTACGGCCAAATAAAAAGTACACGGGAATTTAACCGTCTCAAACAGGGTAACTTTTCCTGTATAACCTTTCATGAAATATCCAAAATTCCGTTTGCTCCTCATTCCAAACAAGATGTAATAGTTGGTGAACGTGTTATTAGTGCAAAATGGAGAGAGGATGCAGCCAAAAGAGAAGAAATTACACCTTAAAAACCTCCTTTATGTTAGTAGACGAAGCAGAAATTATTGTAAAAGCAGGACACGGAGGCCCGGGTCGGGTTTCTTTTAGGGGCAAAAAAGGTGGAGGCCCTGACGGAGGAGACGGAGGCAGAGGCGGAGATGTTTATGTTAAGGCTGTATCTGATATATATGCTCTAAAACAATTTCTGTCCAAAAAGGAATGCAGAGCAGATGACGGGGAGGGCGGAGGAGCCGGAATGAGATCGGGAGCAAATGGGAAGGATTTAATTTTGGCAATGCCTGTAGGGACTTTTTTAATAGATGAAGAAGGTGTTGAAACTGAACTGGTGAAAGAAGATCAGCAGATTCTGCTGGGAAGGGGGGGTTTAGGTGGAAAAGGGAATGAGTTCTTTAAATCTTCAAGCAATACCACCCCCAGATATGCCCAAAAAGGGCTTAAGGGTCAGGAAAAGAAATTTCAGTTAAAACTTAAATTGATTGCAGATATTGGTTTAATTGGGCTTCCGAATGCAGGTAAGAGTTCCCTTTTGAATGAAATTACAAATGCCAATGCTAAAATTGGTGACTATCCTTTTACAACCTTAGAACCAAATTTAGGAGTCTTAAATGGCAAGGTTTTGGCAGATATACCCGGTTTAATAGAAGGCGCTTCAGAAGGCAGAGGCTTAGGTCATAAATTCCTAAAACATATAGAAAAGGTGAGACTTTTGATTCACTGTATATCCTCTGAGTCAGAAGATCCTGTAACAGATTATGAAATTGTTAGAAAAGAACTTAAAAAATTTAATCCTGATTTGTTAAAGAAAAAAGAAATTATTTTACTGACAAAATCAGATTTAAAGGAAACTAAAGTTAAAAAGGTCGCTAAAAAAGAGGTTATCCCTGTATCGATTCATAATTGGGATAGTATCCAAACTCTCACTAAAATTCTATTAGAAAGTTAAATTAGAGTTTATACCAATAATTTCTACTTTTTATCTTAAATCTTATAGTTTGACATTCTCATAACTATCGGCTATAATACACCCTTTAGTTATGAATTACAGGCCATCTACTTTAAATAGATTTTTGTCACTTTTGCTCGTTGTCAGCATAAATATTCTCCAACTTGCAAACCCTGTTTTAATCCTTGCCCAAGAGGCTTCATCTGCAGCAGAAATTCAAAATGTTGATGTATTAACCCCTGAACCGACAACTGCTCCTGAAGAAAATTTCCAACTACCTGAAAGTGTTGAGGCAATCGGTTCAGCTGTTGGGGCTGTTGAATCTGTGGCTACAGCTTCTGCCACACCTGCTCCGGAAAATACTCCTCAACCAATTGCTACCCAGTCAGCCCAAATTACAAATACTCCGCAACCTGTAGCCAGCCAGTCAGCCAATATTGAAGATATCCAAAGAGCTACAGACCAGGAAGCAGGAGTATCAAGGGATAAATTTACCCCAAATGAAATTATTGTTAAATATAAAAAAGACAGGGTTAATATCAGAGGGTTTTTCGGACAAGTAAAATCTTCCATTTTCCAAAACAAACATAACCTGGAAAAGCAGGATGATATTAAAAATTTGAATATTGAAATACATACTACAGACGAACCGGTTTTGAGCAAAATCGAGGAACTGAAAAAGGACCCGGATGTAGAATATGCAGAACCTAACTATATAAGATATCCACGTTTTACCCCAAACGACGCAAAATTTAATAAACTCTGGGGCCTTCATAACAACGGTCAGGATATCAGTTTAACCAGCGGCTTTGGCTTTACCGGTAAGGTGGATGCGGATATAGATGCTCCTGAGGCTTGGGATTTGGAATCAGCAGACCAGCAGGATGTGATTGTGGCTGTACTGGACTCAGGTGTTGCATATAACCACGTTGATTTAAAAGAAAATATGTGGAATGGGTTAAATTGTAAGGATGAAAATAATAATTTTGTCTACGGAGGATGTCCCAATTACGGTTGGGATTTTGAAAATAATGACAATGATCCAAGTGATGATTACGGGCATGGGACCCATGTAGCCGGGACCATTGCTGCCTTAGCCAATAATTCTGCGGGTACTGTTGGTATCAGCTCCAAAAATAATATTAAAATCATGGCTTTGAAAATTGGTTTTAATAACTTTACAGTGGCCAATGAAATTAAGGCAATAAGCTTTGCCAAAAATAACGGTGCTAAAGTCATTAATGCAAGTTATGGCAGCGGTTTTCCTTCCCAGGCTGAGGAAGATGCTATTGCCTCTTTCCCGGGATTGTTTATTGCTGCAGCAGGGAATACTACCTCAGACAATGATACCTTTACAGATGCACCCTCGGGCTATGACCTGCCTAATATAATTGCAGTTGCTGCCACAGACTATAGCGACCAGCTTGCCTATTTCTCAAGCTATGGTGCCAATTCTGTAGATGTGGGCGCACCCGGAGTAAGCATTTTCAGTACGCTCTATGACCCTTCATTCTTAGTTGAGGAAAACTTTAATTCATTAACTCCTCCTCAAATCCCCCAGGGTTACAGTAAAACAGGTGATTTTGGAACCTACAATATATATGATAATCAAATTGTCTTATACGGTGATGTTGTAAACTACCCTTATAAGGCTAATGCCAACAATACTTTTACTTCCCCGAGAATTGACCTGAGTAAGTCTGCTAAAGCTTCTTTTGATTTTTACACCAGATGTGATACTCAAATGCTCGTTGCATATACGGATTATATGGTTTTGGAAGCGAGCGGGGATGGTGTAAATTTTAGCCAAATCCGGAAATGGGATGAGATAGATTTGCAATCAAGTTATCTGCAGCTTTCCAGGCAAGAGGCAGTCAGCAGGGGAGGCCGGGGTTATGCCGGAGGATATATCGCTGCAGATGTTCCCTCCGCGTATTTGACTAACAATTTTGTATTCAGATTCAGATGGATAACAAATGGGGACAGTGACACAGGCACGTATGGTGACGGATGTTATATAGATGATCTGAGTTTTATTGATTACACTCCAGATTCAGACGCTTACGGTTTTAAGGACGGTACGTCCATGGCTGCACCTCATGTGGTTGGTGAGGCTGCCATGATTTATAGCTTCAACCCTAATTTATCTGACGCCGGGGTTAAAAATATTATCCTGAGTTCAGGGGATTCATTGCCTGCTTTAGCCGGAAAAACCGTGTCCGGAAAAAGAATTAATTTATATAATGCTTTAATACAGGCAGGACAACAAACCCAGCCTTCACCTACTCCCTCTGCTTCACCATCTGCAACTCCGACTGCATCACCTTCTGCTTCTCCGGCTCCGTTACCTACACCAACAACTACCCCTAATCCTACTCCCACGCCTACGCCTACACCTACACCGGTACCCAATAATCCGCCAGTTGCCAATGATATAGCAGTTACTACTTCAGAAGATACAGCTGTTACCTTTGATATGTCTGTGACAGATCCGGAAAATAATGCGCTTTCCTATGAAATAGTCAGCCAACCTGCACATGGACAATTAGAGGTTAATGTCCAGGCAAACTCTTTGAGCGGAGGCGGCATTACGAGCCCAACAGTAATTTATACACCCGGTAAAGATTTTAACGGGACAGATGAATTTACTTATAAAGCTACTGATTATGGAGGATTTTCTAATGTTGCCAAAGCTGCAATTACTGTAAAACCCGTAAACGATGCTCCGGTTGCACCCAATGATTCTGTGCAAACTCAGGAGGATAGCTCAATTGATTTTATTCTTGAGGTAAGCGACCCTGACGGGACAAATCCTTTTTACAACATAATTACTAATCCTCAACATGGTGTATTAACAACCGGAGAGAACTACTTATTAACCTATACTCCAAATGCTAATTACTCCGGAGAGGATTCATTTACCTATCAGGCAAATGACGGAGAGCTGTATAGCGGAGTAGCCGTTATAACCGTCATTGTCAAAGGGGTTAATGATGCTCCCGAAGCTCAAGCTTTATCATTGAGCACCAATGAAGATACGATCGTACCGGTAATATTTGAGGAAAAAGATGCTGATGGAGATACCCTAGTACACTCAATTATCAGCAAACCTTCACACGGGCAACTGGTAAATCCCTCAAACAACTCTGTCAAATATGTCCCGGACCAGGATTATTTTGGTGATGACTCCTTTACTTATAAATTAAATGATGGTGTCCTGGATTCAAATACAGCTACAGTTAATATTGTTGTTAGCCCTGTAAATGATGCTCCAAAAATAATTGCAGTTGAAGTAACACCTCAAAATCCAAAAACAGATTCCATACTTTCTGTTCAGGTTTCTGCTGATGATGTGGAAAATAATGATATTTCATTTAAATACCAGTGGAAGAAAAACGGGGTGAGCCTTGCAGGGGAGACCCAAACATCACTGGATCTTTCAAAAGAGGGAAACGGAAATAGAAACGATGAAATAAGCGTTGAAATTATTGCAAGTGATGGAACCGTGGACAGTGTAGCCTTAAATTCAGGATCTGTCACGGTTGAAAATGCTGCTCCTGTTACAGGTAATGATACTTTATTGACATCTCAAAATATTAACCTGGTTTTTAAGGCTGCAAATTTAACCAAAAATGATTCTGATTTGGATCCTGAAGATAAATTGGAGGTTACGGCTATAACAGCTTTAACTCATGGCGATGCTTCATTATCTGATGGTAATATCACCTTTATTCCTGAAGACGGGTATACAGGGCAAGCAAACCTTCTTTATTCTGTAACGGATGGAAGCAAGGTAAGCGTTGGCTCTGCGGTAGTTCATATCCTTGAGCCTCAGGATGAAGGTAAAACCCTTATTGCTCCGGTTGTTAACATTGAGCCTGCAAATCCTGTTATTGTAGTTGGCAATACCAGTGTAGATTCTATAATTAATGTTTCCTCTGATGTCAAAGATGCTTTACTTGATACATCAACTATTTTAACTGTTATAGGGGAAACAAAACAGGCAAATATAACAAGTAATATTGTTGTTAACAGTGATTCAGCAGTTGGTATGCTAAATATAACTATTCCTGCAGGCATTACAATTTCCGGGCCAGCTGATTGGAACGGAAATATTATTCTGCCTGCCAGCGTGGCCCTATCCGGTATTCCTCTGCCGTCTCAAAGCGGTAAAAGTAACCAGGCTACCGCTGCAATTGAGGTAGGGGC
>CAZYBP010000003.1:0-4541 GCA_964645555.1 uncultured Gammaproteobacteria bacterium | reverse complement strand
TTTTGTCTGCTCAGGCAGGAGAAAACAGTGTAACTTTAACCTGGAGCCAAGCTTCAGACCCAGTAACTTATTATTTGGTGGCTTATGGGCTGGAAAGCGGTAAGGTGCAATTTGGTAATCCCAATGTAGGGGACAAAAACACACTTTCTTATACAGTGAGGAATTTGTCAGGAGGAGTTACTTATTACTTTAAAGTCAGGGCAGGAAACAACTGTATGAGCGGAGATTTTTCCAATGAATTACCGGCTACCCCAACAGGCAGTACTACTATAGGTGAGGCTACCGGGTTTGAGGAAGGTATATTAGCTGCAGATATGCAGGAAAAAGACGATTTAGAGGCATCCAGGCAGGCTACAGGCCAGGCTCAAGCTATAGTTAACACAGTTAAAAATAACCCTGTGTGGATAATCCTCGCATTGATACTTTTAGGCATTGGGGTGTTTATATACAAATCCAGGTTTTCGGCTAGAAAGTAACCAAACTAGGGTTTTACTGAGGTGTGGTACTCAATTGAAATTTCAGCTGCATCAAGGATTTTGATACATTCTACAGACTCATCAATTCCCGGCAAGGGATCAAAGTTATCCCTTTTGCCCAAAACAAAATCATTCATTATTCCCGCAGCCAGGTCAATCGGCAGGCTGCCGTTGCCCACAGGAACTCTTTTAAAACGCTCGGAGCCTTTTTTGCAGATTTCAAAGTAGGGATCAAGATTTCGGGCCCTGATAGTTTCTTTACTGCCATAAACAGTCAGATAAGCTCCATGCGGTACATGCGCTTCAGAACTAACGTGAACATTTGTTAGGAGTCCTGATTCAGATTCCCAAATTAGCTGATAGTCTTGAGGAAACGGATAATCGGGATTTCTAACAGGACCTGCTAATGCCATCAGCCTATTGACAGGTTCATTGGCCACCAATAGAGCCAAATGGACAGGGTGTACGCCTCCATCATATAAAAATGGGTCGGTTGCCCGCCACGGTGTCTTTAATCTGTATTCTTCCATGTTATGTAAATAGGCAGCGTCAATACTTCTAACTGATCCTATTTGCCCTTGTTTAACGCGTTTTAAAACCTCAGAAATGGATCCATTTAAGACATAATAGTTGCCGACTGCAACCGGAATGCTAGTCTGGTGAGCCAGATGCTGTATTTTTCTGGCTTCATCCCAACTGCCTGTAATTGGTTTTTCACAGAAAACCGGCTTGCTGGCCCCAATAGCTAAGCTGACTGGCTCCAGGTGTTGATCAATAGGGGTACAAACATAGACTAAATTTGATTGGGCAATAGCAGAGGGTAGGTTTTCAGCCATTTCTGCCCCAAACTTTTGGGCTATTTGGGTAAGTCTTGTTGGATTGGTGTCATATATAGCCAATTTTGAGCCCAAAGCATGCTGGGCCTTAGCATGCCTTTCACCGGTTATACCGGCTCCTATGATAAGTACATTAAGATTTTCAGGTCCTGATTTCATGTTCTGGGATTTTAACAGACCCGTGGGATAATAGTCAACCTATAGTGCTAATGAGTGGGTATCTGCTATAATAATATTAAACTAAATATGTCAGCGGATTTTTTTGGATATACTGCAACTTCACTAAATTTGATAATGTTAATTCCTCAGGTCGCTCAAACCTGGAAAACAAAACAAACAAAAGACCTCTCTTTAACTACATTAACCATATTTTCCATAGCTTGTTTATTGTGGGTGATATATGGGGTGATAAAATCTGCTATACCGGTGATTTTGGCAAACACGGTAGTTGGAGCATTAAATTTAACACTAATTTTCCTGAAGTTTAAATACAGAAGCTAAATTAGGATTCCTTACTCAAAACAGCCACTTCCTCAATTAATGCGGGCAAGGTTTTAGTTTTCATTAGTCTATCCCTGTGCTCTTTGGCTCCATTGAAGTTATTTACATAGCATTTTACAAACTTCTTCAATAACTCAAAATGTCTGTCCTGTCCCCAGGTTTTTTCAAATAATTTAATGTGTTTTAGAAGCAATTCTATTTTTTGTTTTGGTCCAATTTCATTAACATCAATTTTTTCATTGAATAAATACACATTTTCAAAAATTCCTGTTCCGATCATTACCCCGTCTATTCCATACTGGCTACATCTGTCTCTGGCTTCTTTTAAAGATTTAACATTTCCATTTCCAAAAATTTTAGCTTTGGATTTGATTGTATCTTTTACCTTAGTTATTTTTTCCATTTCATCCCAATGGGCTGGCACTTTGGACATTTCAGCAACTGTCCTTAAATGTACAGTCAAGGCAGCAATTGGAGTTTGAAGGAGTACTTTAACCCAATTTTTGGTATCAATACTATCAAAACCAATTCTAGTTTTAACAGAAACAGGTACACCACAGGCTCCTTTAACAGTAGCCAGAATAATCTCCCGGGCTAATTTAGGATTTTTAATTAAGGCAGAACAAGCTCCTTTTTTAATAGCTGAGCGGTCCGGACAACCCATATTTATATCAATTCCATCAAAGCCTAATTTATATAAAAGTTTTGCCACCTTATAAAATTTTTTTGGGTCTGATCCCCAGATTTGAGCTACAATTGGCCTTTCAATTTCTGAGTATTGTAAGGATTTTGAAATTTCCATATTTCCTTTTGAAAGTATTGCATCAACCGGTACAAACTCCGTGAAAAAAACATCGGGTTTACCAACTGAGGCAACAATTTGCCTGAAAACAGTATCAGTAACCCCATCCATAGGGGCCAAGATAAAAATAGGTTTTGATAATTTCTCCCAAAAATTCATAATCATGGAATTCTAGCAGAAAAATCAGAGTTTATTCAAAGATATGAAAACACAGGCTCCAAAATGGCTAAAAAATAATTAAAACGGCTGTTTCCAAAACTTTGCTTTAAAGAAATTATAATCCTGAGCCTAGTCGTTAGAAGAATATATTAGCAGAGAAGGTAAAAAGCTAGATGAAGCCAAATTAATTTTGCTTTCCAGGCACTTATCAAGAATTAAGTTTTATCTAAAATTACAGGAATTTGGTTACAAACTTTATCTTAAACCAGTGAAATTATATTTTCAGCCAGATGGAACTACAGAAAGGAAAGCTAATTGTGATGTAGAAATGGCTTTTTATTTGATGAAAGAAAAAGACAATTTTCATAGAGTATTAGTTTTATCAGGGGATGGAGATTTTCTACCTGTACTTAAATATTTAAAAAGAACCAGTAAAGAGGTAATTGTTTTAGCTCGTGGACCAAGAACTGCAAGGGAAATAAGACAATTTGCAGGGCCGAATTTTAAGGATTTTGAATATCTTCGAGAGAGAATTAAAATGGAGGAACAACAATAAAAACGGGAAGACTCGTATAGAATCTTCCCTATGTTTAGTATTTGTATGCTACCATGAAACCCTCAAAAATACAACCATTCTTTTAGGTTCAATAATCCCATCAATGGTATTAAAATTTGAGGCTAAAAATGCTTGGGGTGGTCGAGTGAACGATATTCGGACCTATTATAGTCTTTGTCAACTTCAAGAATTGGAGCTTTTTAGAAACTTATTCATTAAGCAGGTATTCCCCCTTAAAGACGACTAAAACAAACTCATTGCGGAAATAAGACTTTTAATCACTGCTCTTTGTCTTTGTTGGTCTGTACCTTTAAACTTCCTGGTATATTCCAGGATTTCTCTATAATTTACTGCAAATGTTTCTGCTACCATCTCATAAGGACTACCGTGGCGCCGTTCCATGCCTTTTACCCATCCTTCGTACTTATCATAAACTGGGTTAATTAAGATCCATTCAATTTCTGGGGGTTTTGTTGGATCATCATCTTCTGATAATAGCAACATTTCCTCTGGTGAGGTAACTCTTTTTTGATAATCTTCTCTTCCTCTAATAAACCATTTCTGTTTACCCAAAAAATCAGCCCAATCTTGTTCACAGAAAAAGCCATTTACATGATGACCTAGCTCGTGCGCAAAAATATCTTCTGTAAGCTCAGCTTGATGGTTTAAAAATACATTACAGTCACTATGTCTATATGAAAAATCGACAATTACTTTTTGCGAAAAGACATTTAACATAGTTCTGGCTTGAAGTGTTACTTGCAAATCTGGAAATGTGTTTAGTATTGGAACTGCTTTCCCCATTTCATCCAATAAAAATGCTGCCATTGTCCTATAACGGGATATACCTCTGGGGCTATCTACCGGAGTTATTGGAAGGGTAATATCGACTCCGTTGTAATTTGTTTTTCCATTCCTCCATAATTGATTGACAATAAAAGCCCTGCCATCTTGAAGCTCTAATAAACCCATAATCTTTGGATTATATGTGTGATGATTTCACATGTCATCCTATAGTTAGGGTGGTCGACGGGTAACGCTCCCGCTACTTCCTGCTCCACAGGCAGGCGCTCTACTTTTGAGCTACGACCACCATTCCCTTTTGTATTGTACCAAAAAATAATCTTTTGAGCACTAAAAATCCCACCTTGCGGTGGGATTCCTAGAGAACCTGTTAATAAACAAAAGTTTGCTACTTGCGTAATAAACTT
>CAZYBP010000002.1:55381-55937 GCA_964645555.1 uncultured Gammaproteobacteria bacterium | reverse complement strand
TTGTTTTCCCGTATAGGTGAGGGGTTTGGCCAGTCAAAAATTGCTTTTGACCCTGGTGCAAAATTTCGATCTTTATTTGACAGCATAGGTAGATTTTGGTATTTGAAAGCAGGTAATCCTAACGCAGATGAGATTAATATTAGTTGTACATCATTGTCGGTTAAACCAGAGTTAAAAATTATTGATCAATATGCACAAAGGACTTATGCTCATCCTTTTCTGTCTTTACTAACTGCCGTATTACTACTTTATTTTATATATAAAGCTTTTAAAACAAAGTTGTGGCCAAGTAAGTTACTGGCCATCCTTCTGATTGTTTCCGTGGTTGCTTTTTTGATCTTTCCAGGGGGATCTTCAGAATATTATACTCTTCAATTTTGGGTGCTTTTTACATTTGTACCGGCAATTTTAATAAGTCAGGCAGCCAAAAAATATAGAGGGTTATTGATTGGATTAATTTTACTGGCTGTTTTGCTGGGGATTAAAACTGTTATTAATACTTCAGATGAATTTAGTTTAGGGCCCAAAAAAAACTTAATTAGTAAAGTAATGGATG
>CAZYBP010000002.1:0-55281 GCA_964645555.1 uncultured Gammaproteobacteria bacterium | reverse complement strand
AGCCAAAGTTTACAGTTATTTTATCGGAGGACAGAATTCCTTTGAAAGAAGATTTATCTTATCTGCAATCTATTAGGGAAGGAGGTTACAGGGCATATATCAGAAAAAATAAGTGAATATGAATATCTTAAAAAAATATAATACATTTTTTTTGCTGGTTCTTATTGTTGGCCTTTCGGCATTACTCAGGTTTTATAGATTAGATAATATTTATGTTTTTACCATTGATGAAGAATATCAGGCAACGTATTCGTTGACTTTAGTGAAAGACCTACATCCTATTTGGATCGGATTACCTGCTGCTGCGATAGAATTTTATTTGGGTCCTTATTTTACCTACTTTACAGCAATACTTATAGCCTTATCGAAAAGTGACCCAATGATAACTGCTTATTTTGCTGCTTTTCTTGGAGTATTAACTACCGTAGTTATTTTTTTTGTTGGAAAGAGAATGTTTAACCTAAAAACAGGAACAATAGCTTCATCTCTTTACGCCACGTTACCGCTATTTGTTTTCTATGATCAAAAATACTGGAATACTATGTTTTCCAATTTGATAATTTTATTGTTATTTTTAACTTTAATCTTAGTAAGAAGTTCAAAATGGTGGTGGTTGCTTTATGCGGCATTAGCAGGTGCTATATTTGAAACTCATTTACCTCCGCTTCCTCTTCTTTTGATTGGAATCTGGTATTTTATAAAAGGTAAATACTGGAAAGATATCAAGTTGTTACTATTATGCTCGGTTATATTTTTACTATTTTATTGGCCGCTTATAGTTTTTGATTTCAATCACAATTTCAGTAATTTGAAAGTTTTTACCCGTCTTTCAGGGCAAGACAATCAGTTAACAATACCTTTTAACCCGCTCTCTAAGCTTGCAACCCTTTTTGACAGTATGGGAAGATTCTGGTATTTAAAATCAGGAAGTCCAAATGCTGATGAGATTAACTTCGGATGTAGTTCTTTATCTTTATCAAATGGTTATGAAGTCATAGATAGATATACAAACAGAACATATGCTCCGATATGGTTATCTTTGGTCTCCCTCATTATGTTTTTATTTTTTTTGTTAGAAAGTCTTAGAGATAGAAATCCCCCTAAAAAATTATTGGCAATATTTTTACTAATTGCAGCCTGCTTCTTTATAATCTATCAAGGCGGATCTTATGAATACTATAGTTTGGGATTTTTAATGTTGTTTACTTTTGTTCCCGGAATTCTAATCAGCTCATTTAGAAAAAACTATCAATTAGTTTCACTAGCTCTGGTAATATTAGTAAGTGCCATAGGTATTAATACAGTATTACATACGTCAGATGAATTTAGTTTAGGGCCCAAAAAAAACTTAATTAGTAAAGTAATGGATGTTGTGGGAAATGAACCTTTTTCCATTGATGGCAGGGGTATTTGTCATGATTATGAAGGCTGGAGGTACCTGTTTAAAGTTTATGGCCGTGTTCCCGGGCAAAGTTATACTGATAAAAACCTCGGGTGGTTATATCCTGATGAAATCAGTAAGACAGAGCCAAAGTTTACAGTTATTTTATCGGAGGACAGAATTCCTTTGAAAGAAGATTTGCCAGGTAATTTATCTATTAAAGAGGGCGGGTACAGAGCGTATATAATTAAAAACAGATGAAAATACTTTTTTTGAGCAGGTACCAGCATAGTGTTCAAAGAGGAGCGGAGAGTTTTGTTTATGAATTGTCCAGCAGGCTAATGAAGAAATATGCAGTTGATATTTTTAAAGGCAGGCAGTCTGATTCACTGGCAAAGATCTTAGATGGTAAATACGACATTGTTGTATCTATAAACGGCGGACTCCAAGGCTTGAAGGCATCGATAGGGCGCAATTTTAGTCGGTATAAATTAATAATAGTTGGTGAAGCAGGAATAGGTAGGGTAGCAATTTGGAATACAGCGGTGGTTCAACCGGATGTATTTGTAGCAGTAACAGATTACATGGCAAAGTATGTTAAAAATTGGGCATGGAATAGTCGGGTTGTTAAGATAAATAACGGCGTGGACCTAAATAAATTTGCACCAACAGGCCAAAAGATCAATATCAATTTGCCCAGGCCGATAATCTTATCGGTTGGAGCTTTAGTTTGGTATAAGCATCATGATAGGGTGATTAGGGCTGTGAGGGAAGTTGGGCAGGGGTCAGTTTTAATCGTAGGCAAAGGACCGGCAAAAGAGAACCTGGAACGGTTGGGAAGGGAAGTTTTGGATGGGCGGTTTAAGATAATAAACTTCGATTATGAGGATATGCCGGGAGTGTACAGATCCTGTGATTTATTTAGCCTGCCTTCCTGGGACAGAGAAGCTTTTGGTATTGTTTATTTGGAAGCATTGGCCTCCGGTTTGGGGGTAGTGGCACCGGATGATAGTTCCCGAAGAGAGATTGTGGGGGATGGGGGGTTATTTACAGATGTAGATAACATTCGAACCTACGCCCAAGCCATAGAGAAAGCTTTAAAAATTGACTGGTCAGGAAAAGCCAGGGCTCAAGCGGAAAAGTTTTCCTGGGAAAAGATCACAAAAGATTATGAGAGGTTGATGTTGGATATGACGAAAGGATGAAAGATGATATCTGTAGTGCTGGTGAATTTTAATGAAGCGGAAAAACTCAAAAGATGTTTAAAAAGCCTGGATAATTTTGCCGGTGAGATAGTAGTTTTGGACCTTGGTTCCAAAGATCAAAGTATTGAAATTTGCAGGCAATCCGGTGTTTCAGTTTTCAAACACAGATTTGTTTCTTATGTTGAGCAGGTGAGAAATGAAGCTGTTTCAAAAGCACAAGGGGAGTGGATTTTAGTGCTGGATCCGGATGAAGTGGTTAGTGAGAAACTTAAGGAACGGTTAAAGGAGATAGTTTTGCAAGATAGATACCAAGCAGTTAATATCCCCAGAAAAAATGTTTTCTTTGGTTATTGGATTGCCCACAGTAATTGGTGGCCGGATAAACATGTCCGTTTTTTTAAAAAAGGGTCAGTAAGCTGGGATGGAAAAATACATAAATATCCAAAAGTGTCTGGTAGGGTACTCAATTTGGAAACAAAAGAAAACCTGGCAATTGTGCATTTTGGATATAATTCGGCTGCTGAGTTTATAGCAAGACAAAACAGGTACTCCTCTATTGAAGCTGAAAATCTTTATGCAACGGGCGTCAGGTTTTCCTGGTTTAATTTTTTTTGGAAACCAAGCAGGGAATTTTTAGTCAGATTCCTAAGGCACGCCGGATTTTTGGACGGGATTTACGGCTTTATGTTGACTTTTTTGATGATGATATACCAGCTCCAGGTAATGATTAAACTTTGGGAGTTAGAAAATCAGACCCGGAACTCATTTCAGTAAAAATTATGATTTGGTTGATTCTATCTTTAGGAATAACATTGCGTCTTATTAGCTTGAACCAGAGCTTGCGGTTGGATGAGGCTATTAATGTGATGGCCGCCAAAAGCTATTCTTTTTACGGGATGATAACGCAGTATGCTGTGGCTGATTTCCACCCGCCGGGTTGGTTTATAATTTTATGGAACTTTGGAAAAATATTTGGTTATTCCGAGATTGTTGTCAGATTACCTGCAGTAATTTTTGGGGTTGTCACACTTTATTTCACTTACCTTATTGGAAAAAAATTAATCTCTAAAAATCTAGGTTTACTCTCCGCATTACTTTTAAGCGTTAACCCGCTACATATTTACTATAGTCAGGATGCGCGGATGTATGCTTTGGCAACAATGGCAGTTTCAATTAATATTTTTCTGCTGATAAAACTGATTAAGGGAGAAAAATTAAATCCGATCCTTTTGATACTAAGTAATATAGGGGTTTTATCTGCCGATTATATTTCCTATTTTATCTTTCCTGCGCAATTTGCCCTGATATTAATTCTGAAAAGGGGAGAGATTTTTAAAAAGTGGCTGACGGCTTTACTTTTGGCAGTTGCTTTGGGTATTTGGTGGGTGCCGGTATTTTTGAATCAACTGGATGTAGGAGCGGTGGCATCGGCTAATTTACCTACCTGGAAATTTGTGGTGGGGGGTTTTGATTTTAAAGCCCTGCCGCTTACCTTTGTAAAGTTTATTATAGGTAGAATAAGTTTAGCCGATAAATTCATATATGGCCTAATTTTGCTGCCTATTTGTAGCCTCTTTGCTGTTCTTTTACTAAGAGCAATCAGGGCCTCTGATAACCTGAGCAAAAAATTGCTTTTGATGTGGATTGCCATTCCCATTTTTTTGGGAATAATAACTTCCCTTTTTATTCCGGTCTATAGTTATTTTAGGTTGCTGCCCGTTCTACCCGGTTTTCTTGTATTAACCTCATTTGGGATATTATCCTTTAAAGGTAAGCTTAGATACCTTTTTTTGATAATGGTAATACTAATACAACTGGTTTCCAGTTTAATTTATCTGACAAATCCTGTCTTTCAAAGGGAAGACTGGAGAGGAGTAGTAAAGTTTTTAACCAATAAAAGGGCAATGATTTTATTTGAGAGCTCCGGTACACTACCTCCGTTTGATTACTACGCCGGAAATACCTTAAATGCAAAGGGAGCCTTAAAAAATTTTCCGGCCAACAGTGAAGATGAGATTGTTGATTTGGCGGATTTGTTAAAAGATTACCAGGAGGTTTATCTGGTGGATTATCTGGTACAAATTAGCGATCCCCAAAGATTGGTAGCTAAAAAATTGGGAGATTTAGATTATAAACAAACAGATATTCAAAATTTCAACGGGGTAGGTTTTATTTATCATTATGTTAAAAACGAGTAAATCATTATATCTTTTGCTGGGTATTGTTTTGCTGGTGCATTCTTTTGTATTGACGAAATTGATATTTTTCCCATACCCTGAACTTTTTATTTATCCGTATTTAACAAATAATAATCTTAAGCCGTATTCTCAAATACTTGATCAGCATTTTCCGGGACTAATGTTTTTGCCTATTAATTTGGATAACCTGGGAATGAATACAGCCGAAGTGGCCAGAATTTGGTCAATTTCGATTGTGACTATAATCCAAATATTTCTTTTTGTTATATCTTCCGAGATCTTAAAGAGTAAGGCTAAAGCCTTGGCAGTAAACGTTTTATATTTGGTTTGGCAACCTTTTTTTGAAGGTTGGATTTTGTGGATTGATTCATTTTTACCCCTAATATTATTACCTGGTTTTTACGCCCTTATTAAAAAAAAGTTCTTTTTAACAGGACTGTTGCTTGGCATAGGTATTGTTTTTAAACAGGTACTCATTCCTTTGTCGATTATTGTGTTGATTTACATTTTTTGGCGGGAAAAAGAATTCAAAAGTGTCTTGAAGTATTCAGGAGGATTAATACTTCCAATTATCCTGATGGTTAGCTATTTTTGGAGTATTGGTGTACTTGGGGATTTTTGGTACTGGACTGTTGTTTTTAACCTGACAACTTATGCCCAGTACGGGAGGGGAGCAGGCCCAACTTTAGCGCATTTTTCCAGGGTAATATTGGTTTTTGGTTTATCCTTTTTGATAATCAGAAAGATAAAATTAGAAAAGGTACAAATATTGACGATTTTTCTAATAGGTACATTAGCGGGACTAACTACCAGGTTCGATTTTATCCATTTTCAGCCAATGCTGCCGTTTGCTGTTTTGGCTACGGTTTACGGATTGGGGATGTCAGGGAGATTGGAAAGGTTGGGGATAATAGGTTTATATGGAGTGATTATGGTTTGGTGGATGATTATTTTTTATAAAGGCCATTTAGGAGACCGGGTGATTGCCTTTGATGCGGATACTAAGCTGCTGGCTGCCAAGATCAGGCAATATACTAAGCCTCAGGAGAAAATATTTGTATTCGGCGGACAGCCACATCTTTATCAGATGTCTGATACTTTGCCTGCAGGAGATATTTTCGTCTTTCAGTTCCCCTGGTTTCTACAAGTAGCAAAAGACCGGATTTTAGCCGGTATTGAAAAAGACAAACCGGAAATTATAGTTGCTGACAGAACATTGGAAATTGAAGGAGATAAATTGACTGATTTTGCAGAGGATATTGATGAATATATCAGCAAAAATTATGAGAGAATAGATAAAGCGGGAGATGCGGAAATATTAAGGAAAAATGACTAGAAAAACTATTGTTGGCATGGATATTTCACAACTGGCTCACCCGGGAGGAGTAGCCATTTATACTCAAAATTTGGCTGCCAGGCTGAGCGATATTCCTGATTTGGAGATGACCTACTTTTATTCGTCCTTAAGGCAAGCCTATAAAGGCAATTTTGAAAACGTTAAATCTTTTAAAATCCCGCCTTCAATTTTTGAAATACTATTTAATAGATTAAGAAACATTAGTATTGAAAAATTTATCGGTCAAGTTGATATATTTCATAGTTCTGACTGGACACAACCTCCGGCAAAGGCTAAGAAAGTGACTACTTACCATGATGTAGTTCCTTTAAAATATCCTGATTGGTCTCATCCAAAAATAATCTCCGTTCATAAAAGGCGGCTCAAGATAGTAGAAAAGGAGATAGATCAAGTTATTGCGGTATCTGAGTCAACCAAGAAAGACTTAATAGAAGTTTCTAATATTCCATCAAACAAAATTACGGTTATCTATGAGGGGCCGACAGCAGATTTTAACAAGCAAACGGAAGCTAAAATAGCGGAATTTAGGGAAAAATATAATCTGCCCCAAAAATATATTCTGGCAATCGGCGGAATAGGAAAGAGGAGGAATTTAGATAGGATAAAGGAGGCTTGTAAAGATTACAATTTGGTTATAACCGGTCAGACGATTCCCTATCTTTCTACTCCGGAGTTGGAATTATTATATAGCGGAGCCACTGTTTTAGTTTATACATCTTTGTATGAGGGATTCGGATTACCGATTCTTGACAGCTTTGCTTGTCAAACAGCTGTTGTTACCTCCAACGTATCTTCTATGCCGGAGGTAGCAGGGGATGCTGCAATTTTAGTTAATCCTTTAGATGTTGATGGTTTAAAAAAGAAAATTAGGATGGTTATGGAAGATAAAATATTAAGGGAAGAACTGATTAAAAAGGGACTCATTCAGGTTAAAAAGTTTTCCTGGGAAAAAGCAGCCAGCCAAACAGCCCAAGTTTACCGAAATGTACTCTAAAATTCTTTTTTTAATCTTACTTGTATCAGTTGTCCTAAGACTATGGAATTTAGGGACTATCCCTCCTCATTTAAGGAATGATGAAGCTGCACTGGGCTATAACGCTTACTCAATATTACAAACAGGCAAAGATGAACATGGGCAATTTCTGCCGTTTGTTTTCCAGTCGTTTGGTGATTTCAAGATGGGTCTTTATATATATCTGATAATGCCGTTTGTTGCTGCCTTAGGGTTAAATGAGTTTGCAGTGAGACTGCCTTCAGCGCTTGCCGGTGTGATATCGGTTTGGTTAATATATGAAATCGTAAAGTTACTCTTTGCCAAAGATAGATTAGCTTTAATATCCGCTTTTTTAATTGCTGTTTCTCCGATTAATATAGCTTTTTCCAGAGGGGCTTGGGAAGTAAATGTATCTTTGACTTTAACACTTGCAGGAATCTATTTTTTCCTAAAAGCAATTTCCGGAAAAGGCAGCTTACTTATACTGTCTGCCTTATTTTTTGGATTAACTTTGCTAACTTCTCATACAGCAAAGCTCTCGACCCCTATTTTTGTAATGATTTTATCTGCTTCTTTTTTAAGTAAACTACGGAAAATAAACACTAAACTAATTTTATTATCTGTTTTGACAGGCGCGGTGTTTGCTATCCCGGTACTACTAACTGTTTTTGGAGGCCAAATTACAAGACTCACAACTCTCAGTATATTTTCATATCAAAGCGGTTATCCCCTTTTTCAGTCAATACTAAACAGATGGTTTTCTGCTTATGCTCCCAGTTCACTTTTTATTAGCGGTGACACTAACCCTCAGCATACTGCCCCCAATACCGGCCCCTTTTTGCTTTTAGATATAGTCCCATTGATAGTAGGAATTATTATACTTGTAAGAACGGGAACAAAGAATCAAAAATTGTTTATTTTCTTAGGATTACTGCTTTTATCTTTACCTTCTGTCCTCACTATTGAAAAGGTAAATTTTGAAAGAATACTTCCTGTTTTTATGCCGTTGATTATCCTGATGGCAATAGGACTGGAGAAAATTTTGGAAAGTTTTAAAAAAGGATTTACAAATGTTTTACTTTCAACTTTAATATTTATCTATTCTTTAAATTATCTATATTTTTTAGACCAATATTTTGTGCATGGGCCGAAAAAGAATGATGCCTGGCAATACGGCTATAAACAAATTGTAGAAAAAGTCGCTAACTTAAAGTCTCAATATCCGCAAATTTTAGTTCAACAAAGCTACGAGCATCCCTATATTTTCTTCCTTTTTTACCAAAAATATGACCCCGGAAAATATCAAAGGATTGTAAAAGAGGTTTTTGTACCAAATAAAGAAGGTAAAGATATGGGGTTGGTTTCAAGGTTGGATAATATTGAATTTTTAGATATTGATTGGTCGGTCAAAAAACCTATGCCCGGCGTTTTGTATATCATGCCGGTATACAAACTGAATCAGCAGTCAAAATATTATTCCAATTATAAATTGGTAGATGAGATTAAAGACTTAAACGGTTTTTCTTTGTTTAAAATAATAGAGTCTTCTGCGGAGATAGAAACTATATGAGCAAGAAAATATTAATTGCTTTGATCATAATTGTTACCCTTAGGGTTTTATTGTTTCTTAATTTCAGCGTCAAAGACTGGAAAATCCTTATACCACTACTGATAACATCTTTGGGGATTATATTAATACAGAAAAAAGTTAAAAAAACAGCCTGGCTTTTTCCTGCAATCTTTCTTTTAATAATATCGGCAAACTTGTTTAACCCTCTTGAGCTTGGCATCCGGGGAAATCCTGTTCCAATTTGGCTTGTCGATGAGCAAAGGAGAGAGCATGGGGTAAACTATGATAATTTAGAAGTTTTAATCATGCATAATAAGGTTGTTAATTATTCCCTTTCTTATTTAAGCCATTACTTTGATTATTTTAGGGGGGATTTTCTTTTTGTAAACGGCAATTTTTTGTATTTATTTGATGCTTTATTTTTAATATTAGGATTCCGGATTATAATTACTTCACCAAGAGGCTGGGAGTCAATATTAATCTGGTTACTGGCAGCACCTGTTATTCCAGCTTTGGATTTCCAGCCACCCAATGTTTTAAAAGCAATAAATATGTATTTGCCCCTTATAATAATCAGTACTTTTGGTGTCTTAAGATTAATTAATGGAGTAAAATATAAAAGAATATGAAAATTTGGATCGATGGGTATGAGGCAAATGTCAGACAAAGGCTTGGTTCTTCCCAAGTAGCTTTTGAGCTGCTGAAAAATTTGGAGCAAATAGATAAGATAAATGAATATACAATTTCATTGCCCTCTCCCCCGCTGGAGGATTTACCCAAGGCAAGAGAGGGCTTTAGATATAAAATCCTAAAACCCAAAAGGCTTTGGACGCAAATCGCCCTGCCGCTTTATTTATATGCCGCTAAACCAAAACCCGATTTATTTTTTTCCCCCACCCATTATCTGCCAAGATTTGTTCCTGCCGGAGTTAAAAAGGTTGTAACGGTATTTGATTTATCCTTTTTACACTTTCAGGAAATGTTTACAAAAGCAGATCTTTGGAAACTTAAGAATTGGACGGACTTTTCTATTAAAAATGCTGACCATATTATTACTATTTCCAATTTTTCCAAAAAAGACATTATTGAAAACTATGGAGTAGATGACAATCGGATTACCGTGGTGTATCCCGGGTACAATCAAAAAGAGTTCAAAGTTAACAGTTCAGAGTTAAGAATTAATGAGATTAAGAGGAAATATAAAACAGGTGATAACTACATTATATATATAGGTACACTGCAGCCAAGGAAAAATCTCCTGAGACTGATTGATGTGGTCGCTAAAATTGATGGTTTGAAGTTAGTGATAGTTGGAAAAAGCTCAGGAGAAGGCAGGGAGGGTTGGATGTATAAGGATATTTTGGAAAGACCAAAGATTTTGGGGATTGAAGACCGGGTAGTATTTACCGGATTTGTTGAAACCGAACAATTGCTACTACTTCTTAAAGGATCTTTAGCCTTAATCCAACCTTCGCTTTGGGAAGGGTTTGGTATTCCTGTTGTTGAAGCAATGGCCTGTGGTGTACCGGTTCTTGTTTCCAATGTTTCCTCTTTACCTGAAGTAATAGGGGAGGCAGGATTGCTTTTTGATCCTTATTCGCAAGATCAGATGGAGCAGGCAATTAGGCTAATTGTTAATGATAAAAAGCTGAGGATGAAACTTGCCAAGTTAGGTCCTAAGCAAGCTAAAAAATTTTCTTGGAACAAAATGGCCAAGATTGTTTTAAAGGTTTTTGAGATGCTTTGATGGTATACTTGATACTAGTATGCTGTTTTTAGAACACATTGGAATAAGAACAAATAACGGCCTACCCTATTTAACCTTTAAAGATAAAATGGGCAGAAAACTTACACTCACGAATGCTTTAAAAAAGATTTTTAACAGAATGTTTAACTATATTTTAGACCTAGAACTCTTAATAGTGAGAATTGCAGGTTTAATACCTTTTTTCTTAGTAAGGTCTTTAATATACATTGCCGCTGGTGTAAAGATAGGAAAGGGATCATATATTCATATGGGTGCTCAGTTCTTTTATCCGGCTAATGTCAAAATTGGGTGTGGTTCAATAATTGGTCATGATGTTTTTTTGGATGGAAGAGATAAGTTAATAATAGGAGATCATGTAGATATTGCCTCAGATGTTATGATTTTAAATTCAGAGCATGATATAAATTCCGAAGATTTTCATGCTATCAGCGCACCGTGTGAGATTGGGGATTATGTTTTCATCGGTCCAAGGGTTATAATCTTACCGGGTGTTAAAGTTGGCAGGGGAGCGGTGATCGCGGCCGGGGCAGTGGTAACCAAAGACGTGCAGGATTATATGATAGTGGGCGGAGTACCGGCATCAGTAATAGGGGAGAGAAAAGTTAAAGATTTGCATTACAGGTTGGGTAGGGCCAGGCTGTTTCAATGAAAAAAATTTTCATCATTTTTTCAGTACTACTTCTTATTTACATGCTTTGGCCGGGCCCTCAAAGCATCTCGGATTTTAAGGCTTTGCCTAATTCAGATAAATCAGATTTGGCCGGAGATACTTGGCAGATTCCTGATGTTGCCGGGTATTTCTCCGACAACTACAGAGAGTTTGTAATCCCTTTTTATAAACTGAACTATTTAGAAAAAAGCTTTTTCCCATTTTCGCCTTTGAGGATAAACTATCCTCCGGAATTTTCCTGGAATGTGATAAAAAAGCATACGGATTCAACCTATCTAGAGGAACTGGTGTACCCTTTGCGCGATTCTCTGTATATTAATGGTTTTGAGCCTTTTTACTCTGATGGTACTCCTAGGTATTGGGGGGCTGCTAAGTTTATAACCTTTGGTCACGAGTGGGAAACCAAGGTTACTTTGCGTTTCTACCCCTCTCCTGTTTGGGTAAGGTTTATTGTTTGGCTTGGGATAGTAATAGGAACGATATTTTTGTTTAAATTAGGCCGGAAGGTGATAGCAGACTAATGAAACATATCGCATCGAAAATTAATTTGCTACTTTTCTGGCCGATACTTTTTCTTTTTGCCTTTATCCCCCTTTATCCCAAGTTTCCGCTTTTTAATGTTAGCGGAACTTTTGTTGCCATAAGAGTGGAAGATTTATTGATAGCTTTAGTAACCGCTATTTGGTCAATCAACCTGTTAATTTCCGGCAAAATAAAGGATTTTTTTTCCACTAGGATTAATCAGGTACTAATACTTTTTTTGAGCATTGGGTTTTTGTCACTTTTCTCCGCAGTTTTTTTAACTCATACGGTTAGTCCTAATTTAGGATTATTCCATTATTTACGCAGGCTGGAATTTATCATGCTTTTGCCGATAGTGGCCTCCGTTGTTAAGACAAAAAAACAACTTTCTTTAAGTTTAATTGTGCTTTCTTTGGTATTAGTCTCAACAAATATATTTGCTTTTGGGCAGCAATATTTAGACTGGCCCGTTATATCTACTACCAATTCTGAATTTGCAAAAGGATTAATACTCAGACTGACCCCTGAGGCCAGAGTCAATGCTACTTTTGCAGGACATTATGACTTTGCAGCTTTTTTAACAATGGCTTTTTGTTTGATGGTGCCGTTGTTTTTTGCAGTCAGAAAAAAATTCAAGCTTTGGATTGTAATTTTGGGGGTTATGTCTTCTATTACTCTGGTTATGACATCAGCAAGAGTTTCATTTGTAGCAGCAATCTTTGGAATTATACTGTCACTTCTTCTAACCGGTAAAAAGAAATTTTTACTACTTTTAGCTATTGTTTTAACTTTGATCCTAATCTATCCTTCAAATTTGAGGGACCGGTTTATTTCAACAGTTAATGTTAATATATTGCAAAAATGGCAAAGTTATCAGGGTAAGACAGAGGATCAGAAAATAAGAAGCAGGCTAAATATTCCAACGCTTGCTGTTAAGACATCAAGCACTTCTGCCCAAACCTCCACTTTTGCTACAGGTTCAGGCTTACCTTCCGATATCACTCCCGGTGAACCGGTGGACACGACGGAGCTGGGTGTATACAGATCCTTTTCCATAAGATTAAATATAGAATGGCCAAGGGCTATTGCGGCCTTCCAGAAAAATCCCTTACTTGGAACAGGTTATTCGTCTTTGGGTATTGCTACAGATAATGATGTACTGCGTTCACTGGGGGAAGTGGGTTTGATGGGGACTTTGGCATTTATACTACTCCTTATTGCTATTGCAAAGAGAATATGGTTTTTGTTTAAAAACAGTGAAAGATATATAAAATTTTTTTCAGCAGGTGTTTTGTCTATAATACTGGCTTTCTTATTAAATAGTTTATTCATTGATGTTTTTGAAGCATCAAAGGTAGCATCATTATTTTGGATGATACTGGGGTTAAATTTGGCTGCTTTCAATTTCAAGGAATCTTGATGTTAAAAGGATTTAAATTTTTTTCTAATCAATATTTTTTATTAGGGGTGATTTTGATTATAGCTTTTTTGGTAAGGGCTTACAAAATTGATTCACCTATAGCTGATTGGCATTCCTGGAGACAGGCAGACACTGCAGCAGTCACCAGAAACTTTATTAAAGAGGGTTTAAATCCTTTCTACCCTAAATTTGATGATATGTCGGGGATTTCCGAGCATCCCATACCAAATCCTAACCGTTTCCGTTTTGTTGAATTTCCAATTTATAATATTGCTACCCTGCCTTTATATTTGTTTTTTGGCATAGCAGATAAATATTCGCGTTTAGTTTCTGTTTTATTTTCACTAGGAAGTATAATTTTTTTATACTTGATTTGTAAAAGGTATTCAGGAGCTGGAACCTCTTTACTTATTGCTTTATTCTATTCGCTTTTACCGTTTAATATCTTTTTTTCAAGAACGACACTACCTGAGCCAACCTTTCTTTTCTTTGCTTTGGGCATGATGTATTTTGTTGACAAGTGGATTTGGGAAGGCAGATTAGCCTGGGGTATTTTGGGGGTTATCTTTACAGCGATGGCCTTTTTAGCAAAGCCTTGGGCAATATTTTTTACTCCTCCTTTGATCTATTCACTGATTGTCAGGTTCGGGATACGAAGAATTCCTAAAAAATTCTTTTTCTTCGCTGTTTTTTCACTGCTTCCTTTTATTTTCTGGAGACTTTGGATTTTGCAGCAACCCGAGGGGATTCCTGCTTCAAGTTGGCTTTTAAACAGTGACAATATCCGTTTCAGGCCGGCATTTTGGTGGTGGTTAGTTTCAGAAAGGTTGGGCCGGGAAATACTGGGAGCTACAGGATTGGTATTATTTATTATCGGGCTAGTTGTTAAACCGAAAAATGGAAACTATTTTTTTCATGTATGGATGCTATCGTTGTTTTCATACCTGACAATTTTTGCAACAGGCAATGTCAGACATAATTATTACCAGTATATTTTGGTACCGGTTTTGGCAGTCTTTTTTACCCGGGGATTTTTGTATTTAATAAGGGGGAGCCGTGATTTCTTGCCCAGGTTTTGGACTATTGCGGCTGCGGTTATTTTATTGCCTCTGTCATTTTACTTTGGCTGGATGCAGGTAAAAGAGTTTTATAAAATAAATAACCCGGTAATAGCAGAGGTAGGTAAGGTAGCTGACCGGATATTGCCGGAAGACGCTTTAATAGTTGCTCCATATAACGGAGATACTGCTTTTTTGTATCAAACAAACAGACCGGGCTTCCCGTTTGTACCGCTCCCCCTGCCTGAGTTAGTTTCGGACTTTGGAGTGAGCTATTTTGTATCTACAGTGCGTGATGATAAGACAAATTGGGTTTTGCGCCATTTTCTGATAATGGAAGATAACTCAAAGTATGTGCTTGCCGATTTGCGGACAATTAAAACCCCGCTGAGCCCGAAGGATCCGGAACGATGAAGATATTGATGCTTACGCCATATCTGCCATATCCTCTTTTAACAGGAGGACAAACCCGCTCGTATAACCTGATTAAAAGATTATCACAGCTTAAACATGAAATAACTTTGTTTTGTTTAATTAAAGATAGCAGTGAAAGACTATTTGTGCCCGAGTTGCAAAAATTTTGCAAAGAAGTCAGGGTTTTTAACAGACCGGGAAAACCCTGGACTTTGGCAAATATCCTGCGTACGGGTTTTAGCCAGTATCCATTTTTAGTAGTTAGGAATTGGGCAGGTAATGAGAAGGCAGCTATTGAACAGAAATTAGAGAGGGAGGAATTTGATTTAATCCACGCGGAGACTTTTTATGTTATGCCTCATATCCCCAAAACAGAAGTTCCGATACTTCTGGTAGAGCAGACAATTGAATATTTAGTCTACAGGCATTATGCAGAAAATTACCCCATTTTACCTCTAAGATTTTTGCTTTACTTTGATGTAATGAAAATGAAATATTGGGAATTAAAATATTGGCAGCGGGCAACCCGGGTGGTGGCTATGTCCCAAGAGGATAAAAAATCCATGTTATCTCAGTTACCCAATTTAAGTGTAGATATTGTACCTAATGGGGTAGACAGTCAGTTTTTTGGAGAAAAAGTTAAAAGCAGACTGAAAAACCCGGTCATACTTTATTTAGGAAATTTTACCTGGTTACAAAACAGGGAAGCAGTGGATATTTTAGTTGATAAAGTTTGGCCTAAAGTTAAACTGAGTATTCCTAATGCCAAGCTTTGGATTATCGGTAAAAACGCCAAGGAGTTTTTTCCCAAACTTGAGTCTTTGGATATTAGAGTTGAAGAGGTTAAAGATGTCCGGGCTGTTTATCAACAGGCTGCTATTCTGGTTGCCCCGATCTATGGCGGAGGAGGAACCAGATATAAAAATTTTGAGGCTTTTGCGTCAGGTTTGCCTGTTGTGACTACCTCTATCGGTATCAGGGGTACTAAAGCTAAAGACGGCGCTGAAGTAATTGTCCGGGACCAACCCGAAGAAATAGCAGAAGCAGTTATACAGTTACTAAGTAATAGTAAGCTGTATGAAAAAATTGTAAGCAAAGCCAAAAGAATGGTTCAGTCAGAATATGATTGGGATCCAATTGCCGATAAACTAAGTAATATTTACCAAAGTTTAGGAGGAAAATAAATGAGAATTGGGATTGATGCCAGATTTTTTAATGAGTCGGGAGTTGGCAGGTATTTGCGGAATTTAATCAGAAGTTTAATGGTTTTGGACAAAGATAATCAATATTTTATTTTTTTATTGCCAAAAGATTTTGATAAATTTGTGGAGTCAAAAAATTTTAAAAAGGTGCTTGCTGATTTTTCCTGGTATGGATTTGCAGAACAATTTAAGTTTCCCTCGTTGCTCAACCAGTATAATTTAGACTTGATACATTTTCCCCATTTTAACGTACCGATTTTTTATACCGGAAAATTTGTTGTGACTATCCATGATTTAATCCATCAGCATAGATCAATGGGAAAACCTACAATGTTAAACCCGGTTTCTTTTAAAATTAAGCAGTTAGGCTACAGAAAAGTATTTAAAACTGCAGTTACTAAATCTCAACAAATATTTGTACCCTCAAATTGTGTTAAAAAACTATTAATGGAAGAATGGCATATATCTGATAAGGAAATAATTGTTACTCCTGAGGCGGTTGATGAAGGTATTGTTTCCCTGGCCGATAAAATGACCGGTACCAAAGTTGATGCAATTTTGAAAAAATTTAAAATTGACTCCCCTTTCATATTCTATGTAGGCAATGCCCATCCGCATAAAAATGTGGAGGGGTTAATTAAAGCTTTTTCCAATTTAAATAAGCAGAGGCCAAACCTGAAGTTAGTTCTTTCGGGTTACGACCATTTTTTTTGGCAACGGATAAAAAAACAATTCCAGCATCCTTCAGTTATTTTTACCGGCTTTGTTTCCGATGAGCAGTTAGTAGCTTTGTATAAAGGAGCAGAAAGTTTTGTGATACCGTCTTTTGAGGAAGGATTTGGTATACCTATCCTTGAGGCAATGGCTTGTGGATGCCCGGTTGTGGCATCAAACACAGCCAGTTTACCGGAAGTTGGAAAAGATGCTGTTTTGTATTTTAATCCTCACAGTATTGATGACATGAGAGAAAAATTAACTAAACTTTTAAATTCTCAAAGTTTGAGACTTAAACTAATAAAAAAAGGTAAGGAAAGAGTTAAAAAATTCAGCTGGAATAAATTAGCCCAACAAACCTTGTCAGGTTACAAAAAGAGCGTATAGATTGAAAATTATGAAAGTTGCTATTGTTCATGATGATTTAGTCCAGTGGGGAGGGGCGGAAAGAATCCTGAGAGGGATTTGTGACATTTTCCCTAATGCGCCCATCTTTACCTCGCTGGTAGATTTTTCAAATGACAGACTAAAGCAAGCATTTGCAGGTAAAAAAGTTATCAGTTCTTTTTTGCAAAAGATTCCTGTTTCGAAAAGCTTATATAAAGCTTTATTGCCACTCTATCCGCTTTCTTTTGAACAATTTGTTTTTGATGAATACGATTTGGTAATTTCTCAAACTACGCGTTTTGCAAAGTGCATTATTACAAAACCTAAAACTACCCATATCAGTTATTGCCACACTCCTCCCCGGTTTTTATGGAATTATTCAAATTTGGCTGAGGTTTTACAAAATAGGTTTTTAATAAACAAGCTCCGTCTTGTTGATCAAATCTATGCCCAAAGAGTGGATCAATTTTTAGCCGGTTCTATTAATGCTCAAACCAGAATAAAACAAGCATATAACAGACAAGCCCCGGTTATTTATCCGTATGTTGATTTACAAAGGTTTAATAATATTGAAAGTTTTAATGGAGGCTATTTTTTAGTAATAGCCCGTTTAAACAGATATAAAAGAGTAGACTTGGCTATAAAAGCGTGTTTTGAGCTTAAACTGCCTTTAAAAATAGTAGGTACCGGCCCCGAATTTGACAGGTTGTCTGCTATGGGGCAGACAGGGGAGGTAGATTTTTTAGGAAATATTGATGATGTAACTTTGACTTTAGTATTGGCAGGAGCGGAAGCCCTGATCATACCCGGAATAGAGGATTTTGGTTTAACCTCTCTGGAGGCACAGGCTTTGGGTAAGCCTGTGATTGCTTTTAAAAGTGGAGGTGCACTGGAGACTGTAGTTGAAGGTCAAACAGGCATATTTTTTCATATGCAGACTGTAGATAGTTTAAAAGAAGCAATAAAAAAACTGGAATCTGCTCAAATTAATCCGGAAAGATGTCAGCAAAATGCAAATAAGTTTAACAAAGAAAGCTTTACCAAAAACTTCAAGCAAATAATTGCGTCTTTGGTGTACACTAAGAAATAAACATGTTATACGAAATATTAAAGAGGTTGGTAGATGCTGTTGGATCCTTTGTTAGTTTAGTCATATTGTCGCCTTTTTTAATTTGTATTGCTATAGCTATTAAATTAGATTCCTCGGGTCCAATTTTTGCGGATACTCCGATGAGGGCAGGCAGAAATGGCAGATTATTTAGAATATACAAATTCCGTTCAATGGTGCAAAATGCACATGAGATATTAGAAAGTAATCCTAAATTACTTGAGGAATACAAAAAAACAGTTATAAAATATTTAATGATCCCCGGGTAACCAGAGTCGGGAAATTTATCAGAAGATTTTCCCTAGATGAGCTTCCTCAGTTTTTTAATATTTTGAGAGGGGAGATGAGTATTGTCGGACCAAGGGCATATTATCCTTACGAGCTGGAAGAACAACAGGAAAAGTATCCAGAATCAAAAAAATTTGTTAGGATAATTTTATCAGGTAAACCGGGATTAACCGGACTGTGGCAGGTGACTGGCCGGTCAGAGATAAATTTTGACGAAAGAGTAAAGATGGATGCAGAATATGTAAAAAAAAGGTCTCTTTTATATGACTTTTGGATTATGTTAAAAACTTTTCCTGCTGTACTATCGGGTAAAGGGGCAGTTTAAAGGAAAAAAATGATAAATTTGGATAAAAAGCTGGATACAATAAGCAGCATTAACATAAGATACGGTAAGAAAAATAAGAAGTCACGCAGGGTAGTGATAGTATTAATTGTTTTGCTTGTCCTGATGGTTATTCCCTCAATTTTTATTTTTTTAGGCCTAAAGACCGTTTCCATACACGCTAAAAATTTGGTGAATGCCTATAAACAGCAGGATTTTGATCTATTAATAAATGAGACAAAAGCTACTAAAAATGGTCTGCAAAGTGTAAATTTGTCCTTAAACTTTTTATTCTGGTTGAGGATTCTGCCGTTTGTTGGCGGGTATTATGCAGATGTTAAAGGTTTTGTTGGAGCAGGAGTTGAAGGATTAGCGGCTCTGGATACTATTTTTACTAATTTAGAACCAAGTAAGGCCGAACTGATGTTTGACGGACATGTTAAGGCCGGTCCTGACAGGATTACACAGGCTGTCGGGATGTTAAATAAATCTATCCCAGAACTTAGCAAGGTAGAAAAGAATTTTAAAAAGGGGGCAGAGTTAGTTTTGGATATTGACACCGGAAAATATCCGGAGAAATTTAAAAACCGCCTGTTGCGGAAAAATATAGAACTTGCCAAAAACTTTATTATCGGAGCTGCGGTTGCAGTACAGGATGGTAAGGAAGCACTCACAATAGCCCCGCAAGCATTAGGTGTACCCGGCGCAAAAAATTATCTTTTGCTTTTTCAAAACGATAAAGAAATCAGGCCAACAGGCGGATTTATGACAGCTTTCGCTACTTTAAAAATTGAAAATGGGCAGGTTTCAGCTACAACTTCAGATGACATTTACCGCCTGGATGAAAAACTATTAAAAATATGTTTGACAAAAATTTGTCCTTTGACTCCTCCTGCCCCGATTGTAAAGTATTTGCCGGAAGTTAGCGGTAAACCACGGACTGCCTGGAGTATGAGGGATTCTAATATGTCGCCTGATGTACCTACCTCTGCTCAGCAGTTTGAGAAAATGTATCAGCTTTTGGGGGAGGGGTTACCTTTTGATGGAATTATATTCATTGATACACAAGTTGTAGAGGAGTTGATAGAGGTGACAGGGCCAATCGATGTATACGGAACAAGGTATTCTGCAGAAACAGATCCAAGATGCAATTGTCCAAATGTTATTTATGAACTGGAATCGTATGCGGAGATCGCCGCCAAAGGTGAAAAAGACCGGAAAGCAATATTAGGGGTGTTAATGCAGCAACTATTGGCCAGAGCAGTCGGGGCAGATGTTGAAAAGTTACCGCAGCTTATTGAAACAGTTGCCAACCTTGCCAACCGTAAGCATGTAATATTTTATCTGCATGATGAGAAGAGCCAGAAAGCGCTATCCCAACTTAATTGGACAGGTCAAATTAAAACATTTGACGGAGATTATTTACATATCAATGACTCTAATTTTGCCGGCGGCAAATCTAATTTATATGTCAACCAAACAATTACCCAGGAAATTAACTTGCAAAAGGACGGGACTGTTAAGAAAAAAATTACTATTGAATATAAAAATGACCAGCCGTTTGGTATTTGGTTAAATGGAATAAACCGTGATTATGTCAGATTCTATGTACCCAAAGGCAGTAAACTAATTTCTTCCAAAGGGTCTGAAGTTGCCATGACAACAATTGAAGATTTAGATAAAACAGTATTTGAAGCATTCATTCAAGTAAGGCCTCAAAACAGCAGGAAATTGGAAATAGAATATACGGTTCCTTATCAACCAAAAGGAAATTATGAATTATTAATCCAAAAGCAACCCGGAGCAAAGGATTTTGAGTATAAAGTTAAATTAAACGGTAAAAAGGTGACAGAATTCATGTTTGACTCAGATCAATTATTTGCATTCCCTCTTTAACTAACTGAAAAAAATTATATCTTACTTGTCACACAATTACTTTTAGATTAGACTTTGCCCATATGAGAGGTTTTAAAACAGAGGGGATAATTTTAAAAAGGAGGAATTTTGGGGAGGCGGATAGGATTTTAACTGTTTTTACCAAACACAGAGGTAAAATTTCAGTTTTAGCTAAAGGTGTAAGGAGAGTTACTTCAAGGCGGGCCGGTAACGTGGAACTTTTAAACAGAGTTTCAGTATATCTTTATCCCGGGAAGAATTTTTTGATATTGACTGAAGCTACTTCTTTAGATACTTACCAAAAACTGAAAGAAGACCTTACTCTGTCAACTTATGCCTATCATATTATAGAACTAATAAATAAGTTAACAGCGGAAAATCAGGAAAATTCCCTGTTGTATTCCGATTTATTAGAAGTACTGACTAGATTGTCGGTAAGACCAAGGCAGCTGCTCATTAGAGCTTTTGAAGTAAAGATTTTAAAGCTAATGGGGTTTTGGGGTATGCGGAATTTGAAAGAAGTGAGTGTTCAAACGAAGGCATTACTTTCTCAGTTAGAAAATCTATCGTGGAATGAGATTGAGAAGATGATTATTGTTGAAAAACAGGCTATAGAACTTGAGCAGACATTGAGATATTATTTAGAGAGAGTAATTGAAGGACAATTAAAAAGCAGGCAGTTTTTGAAAAAATTATGAATAATGATGATTTAATGCAAAAAATTGTCGCTCTTTGTAAAAGGAGAGGATTTATATATCCGGGGTCTGAAATTTATGGAGGACTTGGGGGAACGTGGGATTATGGACCAACCGGCGCTTTACTTAAGAAAAATTTAAAGGATTTATGGTGGAAGGAAATGGTGCAGCTGCGTGATGATATTGTCGGAGTTGATGCAGCTATTATGATGAATCCCAAAGCCTGGGAGGCCTCGGGACACGTGGAAGCTTTTTCTGATCCTTTAGTTGAATGTAAAATTTGTAATCAAAGATTTAGGGCAGACAAGACAGAAGAGATTAACACTCATGAAAAATCCCACAAAGGTGAAAAGGTTGAATGGACTGAGCCTAAACAATTCAATTTGCTGGTAAAAGCATACTTAGGAGTTTTAGAGGGTAAACAGTCAGAAATATATTTAAGAGGAGAAATTACCAATGGGGTCCATGTGAATTTTAAAAATGTTCTGGATTCAACCCGGGTCAAAATACCTTTTGGAATAGCCCAAATCGGTAAAGCTTTTAGGAATGAAATTACTCCGGGAAATTTTACTTTCAGATCCCGGGAGTTTGAGCAAATGGAAGTACAGTTTTATATTAAGCCTAATGAGGAAGATGGGCAAAAGTGGTTTGAATACTGGAAGCAAAATAGAATGGATTGGTATTTATCATTGGGAATGAAAAAGGAAAATTTGCGTTTTAGGGAGCATGCACCAGATGAAAGAGCACACTATGCTAAAGCTGCCTGTGATATAGAATACAATGCTCCCTTTGGTTGGTCAGAATTTATGGGGATCCATCAGAGAGGGGATTGGGATTTATCCCGTCACCAAAAATACAGCGGTCAGGATATGACATATACAGATCCTGAAACAGGGGAAAAATATATCCCACATGATATAGAAACATCTGCCGGAGTTGACCGCTCTACACTGTTTTTACTAATCGATGCTTACTCGGAAGAAGAAAATGGCAGGGTAGTTCTAAAGCTCCATCCAAAGCTTGCTCCATATAAAGTGGCGGTATTTCCTTTGCTTGCTAACAAACCAGAGCTTGTGGAAAAAGCCCGGGAGATTTATCTTAATTTAAGAAACGATTATATGGTAGCTTGGGATGCCAGAGGTAATATCGGGAAAAGGTATGCTTCACAGGACGAGATAGGAACACCTTTTTGTATAACAGTGGATTTCCAAACTTTGGAAGATGAAGCTGTCACAGTAAGAGATAGAGACACCGCAAAGCAAGAGAGGGTTAAGATAGTTGACTTGAAGAACTATATTGATGATAAGATAGATTAGTAAGTAATTATTCCGATGTTGGATAAACTTAAACAACTGCTCATAGCCAACAAGGTTACGGTTATTCTAGTAATTTCACTGGCTGGTTTTTTAATTGGAGGACTTTTCTTTTTCCAAAAAATAAATTCGGATAATAATGCTAATGTTGAAGAGGTAGATTTGCCTTTTGAGGCAGAAGGCCCTTATGCAGTTTTGTCTCCCAGACGGGATGGTAATGCTTTAGTTTTAAACTTAAAAAGAACAGCAAGCTATGATTCTATTTCCTATGAATTGGCTTATACAAGTAAAGCTGATGAAACAGCTGTCAGAGGGAGCAAAATATTAGATGGCGGAGAGTCAAATAGTGCTGATGGTGTTGGAAGTATAGATAGAGGAGTTGTGGGTACGATTGATACAAAAGAGAAAAAGGGAGAATATGAACAGGAAATTCTTTTTGGCACTTGCAGCAAGAATGTTTGTAAGTACGATAAGGGAGTAGAGAATGGTACTTTAACCCTGCACATTAAAAAAGGTGCTAAAGCTTACCGGATGGTAACCCAATGGCACTTACAACAACCGGATGTGGCTTTGGGAAGCTTAAGTTCAGGAGACGGGCATTTGGTATATAAGTTAGATTCAGATAGGCAACAATTAACTTCCATTGGTTTTTCTATTATTAATGATTTAACAGGAGTGCCAAAGCTGCCAAACGGAAAAACTGTTTTTGGCAAGGTTTATTCTTTAAATATACCAATAGCTAAAGTTTTACCTGCAGGCTCAGTTAAGCTGGAATTAGCGGATAATCCTCCTGCAGGAGCAAAATTAGCAAGATATGATGAGTCCCAAAATAAATGGGTGGAACTGGATGCTAAATTAGATGGAAGTAAGTTCAACGGTAAAGCAGACAGTGGTGGAATCTTTGCTGTATTAGTCTCCAAATAGTTGCTCCTCTTTTCCTCTCTTGACAAGAGAATATAAAATGGTTCAAAATGAGTTTAGATGGTGAATCTGCCCAAAATATATGTTTTTGGGTAGCTTCAAAACTTACTTCACTGGCAAAAATAGGTTGGTATTACCAAAGAGATTTAGGAAGGGATTAGGAAATGAAGATAAGTTTTATATACTTTTGGGGGAAAATGGGGAAGTTTGGGGATTTGATTTGGAAAATTGGTTGAAACTATCAGAAAGTGTCTTAAGATTCCCACTTTCCACTGAAGAAGGTCGGGTCGAAAGACTCAAGCTCTTTCCTAAAGCGGAAGAATGTGTCTTGGATGGCCAAGGTAGATTCATCCTACCCCAAGAGTTCATGGATAATTTAGAGTTTAGAAAAGAGGTATACATAATCGGGGCCGGAGATCATTTTGAGGTTTGGGATTTGACTCTTTGGGAGAAACAGCAGGTGCAGCTTGAGAAGTAATATGCAAGGGTATCATAGCAGTGTGCTTTTGGAAGAGGCTGTAGATGCACTCAATATCCGAGATGCCTGGTACTTGGATTGTACTTTAGGCGACGGAGGGCATTCGATAGAAATTATTTCGCGGGGGGGTAAAATCATTGGTATTGATGTAGACCCGCAGGCCCTAGAACGAGTGCAAAGGAGGTTTGGAAATTTAGGCATTGGGAGTGACAAATTTAAATTAGTACAGGGGAATTTTAGGAATGTGGAAAATTTAATACAATCCGTCTTTAGACGGAATAAGCAGATGGACACGCTTAATTTTGAGATTGCAGGTGCAATTTTTGATCTTGGGGTTTCCAGTTTGCAACTTGAGAACCCCGAAAGGGGTTTTTCTTTTAGTAAAGAGGGACCTTTAGATATGAGAATGGACCCTGAGCTTGAAGTCAGGGCACTAGACTTAGTAAAAATTTTATCAAGAAAGGAGTTAAATGAATTATTTTATAGCCTGGGTGAGGAAAAATATTCTGGGAGACTGGCTGATGCTTTGGTCAGCACCCGTCAAATAAAGCCTATTACGACAACGCAGGATTTGGCCGGGGTGATAGTTAGGACAGTTGGAAAAAATAGGGCTGCTAAAGAACAAATACATCCAGCCACCAGAGTATTTCAGGCTTTACGAATCGCAGTTAATGACGAGTTAGATGTTTTAACAGAAGGGATAAACCAGGCAGTAAATTTAATTCAAAAAAATGGCCGCATTGTGGTTATTAGTTTTCACTCACTTGAGGATAGGATCGTTAAAAACACTTTTAAAGAGTGGCAAATTAGAGGATTGGGTAAGGTTTTAACTAAAAAACCAATAATGTCAACTACTGAGGAGGTGGCATTAAACCCCAGATCCCGTTCTGCCAAGATGCGGGTGTTTGAAAAACTATGACTATTATTAAGACTTTTGAACCGGAAGAGACTAAAAGAAAATTGCCAAAACTATATATAATTTTGGCAATTATTGGTTTATCTGCTTTGATGCTGATTGAAATTTGGGTAAACAACACAATGATTGCTTATGGTGAAAGGTTTGAAAAATTAACTACAGCTGAAAAGAATCTACGAATGGAGAACCAGATCCTGGAAAATGAAATTGCCAAAAGATCTTCGTATATAAATATAGCTTCAGAATCAGCTGAACTTGGTTTTTCGTCCGGACAAAGTATATTATATATTCGCTAATGCGGATATTTCTGGTTAAATCTTTTTTTCTACTTTTCTTTTTTGCCATTATTGCCAGGCTTTTTTATTGGCAAGTGGTCAAGGCAGAGTATTTACAAGCTCAAGCGGAAGACCAGCATTTTACGGATGTTAAAACGCAAGCTCTAAGAGGTAATATCTTTTTTAGTGACGGAGCAATACTGACTTCATCAAATCCTTCCTTTTCCGTATTTGCTAATCCTAAATTGATTAGTAAAGAAGCTGTAACGAACTTTGCTTATTCACTGGCAAAAGTTCTAAGAGAAGAGAGAGAAGATGTGGATGAAGTAGCCAAAGACTTTATATCTAAATTATCTAAGGATCTATATTGGGTCCGTTTGAAAAACAGGATTTCCCTGGAACAGAAAAAGGAAGTTGAGAGTTTGAACTTACCATCTATAGGCTTTGAGCAAACCAGCAGCAGATTTTATCCGGAAGGATCATCTTCTGCACACCTTTTAGGATTTGTCGGTTCATCCGGCAACGGTGAAAGTAAAGGTTATTTTGGTTTAGAAGGCTATTATGATGGTGAACTTAAGGGTATGTCTGGTTTAGTACGTCATGAAAAAGACGCTTTAGGTTTACCGATAATTATTGGCAGCTTCTTGACTTCTCAAGCTAAAAATGGGAAAGATCTAACCTTAAACTTAGATAGGACTGTACAATATATTGTTGAGCAAAGCTTAAAGTCGGGAATGGAGAAATATGGGGCTAAGGCTGCTTCAGCAGTCGTAATGGATCCCAAAACTGGAAATGTTCTGGCCCTGGCAGCTTTTCCAGCCTATGACCCACAAAGTTATGTTGATTTTCCCAAAGAATACTATAAAGATTCTGTAGTTGCCAATCAATATGAACCAGGTTCAACCTTTAAAGTTTTGGTGATGGCAGCTGCTTTAAATGAGGATTTGGTTAAACCGGATACAAAGTGCGATATATGTTCCGGGCCCGTATCCTTAGGAGGGTTTTTGATTAGAACCTGGAATAATCAGTACCGGCCTGATTTAACCTTAACAGATGTTATTATTCATTCAGATAATACAGGTATGGTATTTGTGGGTAAGAAACTGGGACTGGATAGGTTTTATTTGTACTTGGAAAATTTCGGTTTTGGTAACTCTACAGATATTGATCTGCAGGATGAATTTTCCCCCGGGATTAGGCAAAAGAAAGCATGGAGAGAGATTGATTTGGCAACTGCTTCTTTTGGACAGGGGATTGCTGTTACTCCTATACAAATGGTGAGGGCTGTAGCAGCAATTGCCAACGGAGGATATCTGATGGAACCCCATGTAGTTAAAAAGATTTCGGATGAAAATGGAGTGTTTGAAATTAAGCCGAAAATAATCAGACAGGTAATTAAGGAACCAACAGCGC
Source organism: uncultured Gammaproteobacteria bacterium (assembly GCA_964645555.1). Classification (GTDB taxonomy): domain Bacteria; phylum Patescibacteriota; class Microgenomatia; order Daviesbacterales; family UBA10151; genus 2-02-FULL-38-15. The sequence goes on along the minus strand of CAZYBP010000002.1, from coordinate 28,796 downwards.
AGCAGATCAAAGAAATGATGGTGGCTGCGGTGGAAAAGGGAGAGGCAAATTTTGTGAGACTTAAAGGATTTAAGATTGCCGGAAAAACTGGTACTGCACAAATTCCTGTTGCCGGGCATTATGATCCTGATCAAACCATTGCTTCATTTGTAGGATTTGCTCCGGCTGATGATCCAAAATTTGTAATGCTTGTCCGCTATGATCAGCCCTCTTCTTCTATTTTTGGAGCAGAAACAGCAGCACCAACCTTTTTTGAAATTGCCAAACAGCTTTTTACCTACTACAAAATCGCTCCAACAGAATAAAAGAATAAAACAGCATGGTACAATAATTATAACTCATCACATGGAAAATACAGGTGATAATCTACCGGCAGAAAACCTTGTACAAAGTAGCAAATTTAGAAATGTTGTTAATAAATTGTGCCAGTTTGAGTCAAGGGTTCGGAATGAGGTCGCTTGGCCAATTTTTTCACTTTTATTTACTTTAAGGCCGGTTCATTTATGGGTTACAGGTAATAGAGCTCGGATTGAAAAAGGAGATAAAGTTTTAGAAGTAGGGAGTGGCTATCCTTCTTATAAGGTTAATTCTGGTAGAGTGGGTAAGGAAGGGGTATTTGTTTCCTTAGATATTAATCCTAACATTTCGCATAGAAACAAGAAAATTGGATATTGGTTAGATCGTATCTTAAGAAGAGAAAAACATGATGAGATAGTAACTGCTGATGCAGGAAGGCTTCCCTTTAGTGATAACAGTTTTGATGTGGTAATGGCTAGTAATTTTACAGGGGGAAATATGGACTATATACAGGAAGCATATCGAGTTTTGAAACCTGGAGGGAGACTCGTAACAGCATTTATGGAAGTTTTGATATACCCCTATGCTAGCAAACTGAACGCTAAAGCCTGCAAAAAAGCAGGTTTTGAAGATGTAAAGATAAAAGCAGGATTACCTGGAGCATTGACTCCTGCCTTAGTTTATTTACCCGCTTATGGTCTATCAGATAGTTTGATTGCTTCAGCGTTAGCTTGGAATTGGGATGTAGTAGCAAAGAAACCTGAAGGTATTCCAACAGACCTAAATTCAACTGTTACTATCTCCGGAATATAAAAATTTTCATTCCCGGGGTTTGAAGCTAGTTAACCCCTGGGGTTAGAATTTGCACAATAGTTTCCTTATGTGTCAAGCTACGACACACCCGGTGTGGGTGTTGTGTGGGTGTTCTGATATAATTAGCTTCAATGCAAAAGCTGAAAAAAATTCTTAAGCAATTGATCTCACAGGAGTTTATTAATAAATTTTGGCATCTTCCAAAAGCAATTTTGGCCAATATTTGGTATGGCTTCCCTACCAGGGGAATGAAAGTTATTGGAATAACCGGAACGGATGGTAAAACTACCACTACGAATATGATTTATCAAATCTTAAAATCTGCAGGTAAAAAAGTCTCCATGGTTTCTACTATAAATGCAGAAGTTGCCGGAAAATCTTATGATACAGGTTTTCATGTTACCTCCCCTGACCCACTTACTATACAAAAATTTGCAAAAGCAGCTAAAGATCATAAAGATGAATATTTAGTTTTAGAAGTGACTTCCCATTCATTAGATCAATACAGATTTTGGGGGATAAAATTTGAGGTTGGGGTTATTACTAATATTACTCATGAGCATTTGGATTATCATAAAACTTTTGAAAATTACTTAAATACTAAATTAAAACTTATCCAAAATGTGAAGTTTGCTATTGTAAATAGAGAAGTTAGAGGGATTACGGGAAAATTGCTTACCTTCGGTTTAAGTAAAGGGAATTTTAATCAAAAAGAAATTAAGTTGAAATTACAAATTCCCGGAGATTACAATTTAGAAAACGCTCTGGCTGCTTTAGCTGTAGCCTTTGTATTAGACATTAAAAAAGAGACAGCAAAAAAGGCCTTGGAAAATTTCACAGGGCTCAAGGGCAGAATGGAGGAGATAAAGAATAATAAGGGTATAAAAATATTTGTAGATTTTGCCCATACTCCCAATGGATTGGAACAAGCTCTAAAAGCTTTAAGAACCCAAAGGAGGGGAAAGATTATCGCGTTGATCGGAGCAGAGGGCTTTAGGGATGAGGGTAAAAGAGCAATGATGGGGGACATTGCACAAAGACTTGCAGATATTGTAATTGTTACTGCTGTTGATCCAAGAGGATTAATTGAGAGGATAAATGCTCAAATTACTCAAGGAGCAAAAAAGTCTGGAGCAAAAGAAAATAAAAATTTCTTTGTAATCAATGATAGAAAAAAAGCAATTGAGTTTGCTATAAATAATTTAGCCAAAAAAGGAGATATAGTCGGAATTTTCGGCAAAGGGCATGAACTTTCGATGAATTTAGATGGGAAGAAGGAAATACCATGGTCGGATGTGGAGGTTGTTAGATGGATAGTAAATACAAATTAATTATTGATTCTTTTGGCAAAGAGAAATTTAAATTTAATGAGTCTTTGAAAGACTATACATTCTTACAAGCGGGCGGGCCGGCTAAAGTTTTTTTTATTGCTTTTACGACCAACGAATTAGTTAAATTGGTAAAAATGTGCAGGGAATTAAAGTTACCCTTCTTTATGTTTGGCACCGGCAGCAAAATTATGATGTCAGATGCAGGCTTTGAGGGCATGGTAATTAAAAATAGGACTAAAGGTATACAGACAGTGTCTGTTAAGGGTAAAGTAACAAAGTTCGGTATAGGAGTGGAGGAGGCATTAGTTGAGGTAGAATCGGGAGTAAGTATTGCTAAATTTTGTGAATATTTAACTGCTCAAGGGTTATTGACCAGTGAAATAGAAGGTATTCCCGGCAGCATTGGAGGAAACCTATTTTTAAATAGGTTTTTGCAAAGAATTACGAAAAGTATTAAAGTATTAGACTTAGATAGTGAAATCGAACAAATAGGAGTGGAAGAACTAAACTTTAAAAGGCACATAATTGTATCGGCTGTTTTTAAAGTTAAAGCAAAATCTTAATATGCGTTACTTTGTTAAAGGTGGAAAAAAATTAGAAGGAAAAATTCAAGTTTCAGGTAATAAAAACTCCGTTTTCCCCTGCGTAGCTGCAGCATTACTAACCGAGGAGGAAGTAATTTTAGACAATATTGCTGATTTAAAAGATACTACGGTTTTAATTAATATACTCAATAAATTGGGTATTTACGCAAAGAAAGTAGATTCAACCCTTACCATTAAGGCTGAAAATATTAACCACGCTACCTTACCAGAGAAACTGATGACAAAACTACGGGGATCATTAGTACTGGTAGGTAGTATGTTGGCAAGGAAAGATAAAGTGACATTTTGGCATCCAGGCGGAGATATTATTGGGAGAAGGAGCATTGATACGCATATTGAAGGCTTTAAAGCACTTGGGGCAAGTGTGAAAAGAGATAATTTAAGATATACCTTAAACTTACCAAAAACTGGAAACGGAAAACAGGTTGATATCTTTCTGAAAGAAACTTCAGTTACAGCTACAGAAAATCTAATTTTGGCCTCTGTTTTAGGAGACAGAACAGTTACCCTAAGGAATTGTGCTAAAGAGCCTCATATTGTGGATTTATGTAACATGCTTTTACAGATGGGTGCTAAGATTGATGGGATTGGAACAGATACTTTAGTAATTGACGGTGTTAGTAAATTGTTTGGTACTAAATTCCGGATCCGTATTGATTATATAGAGATAGGTACCTATGCTGTGGCAGCAGCAATTACCGGGGGAAGGATTAAATTAGAGGGAATTGATAATACAGATTTAGATCCGATTCATTCACCCCTAAAAGATTTTGGTATTAAGATGGAAAGGGAGGATGGGGCTATTACTTTTTGGTCAGAGAAACTAAAGTCTCCGCCCAGGTTAACAACTAATATCTGGCCAGGATTTCCAACAGATTTGATGAGTGTAGCTATAGTGCTGGCAACACAATCAAAGGGAGTAGTTCTATGCCATGATTGGATGTACGAATCCAGGATGTTTTTTGTAGATAAACTCATTTCCATGGGAGCACAGATAGTATTAGCAGACCCTCACCGGGTGCTGATTTCAGGACCCTCCAAACTTAAGGGTAGGAATGTAGATACTCCGGATATTAGAGCCGGTATGGCTATGGTGTTAGCCAGTTTGGTAGCGAAGGGTAAGAGTATAATCGGCCAAGCGGAGTTAATAGAACGGGGATATGAAGATGTAGTTGGGAAGCTACGAAGCTTAGGTGCAGACATTGAAAGATTTGATGTATAAGCCTTGCTAATTCCTCAAAGCTTGTATCACTTCGTGATATAATTGTCCGCGTGGACATTCAAGATCACCCTATTTGGCAACAGGTTACTCCTTCCAAAAATCAGATTTCTGCCTATAAAAAACCATTGCATCTTTTGCGGATTTATCTGGCAAGACAATATGCAAAGTTTTACCCAAAAGAAATGTTTGTAGCTGTAACGGGATCTGTGGGAAAAACCACCTGCGTTCAGGCTGCCACAGCCATCCTTTCAACTAAATTTAAAACGCTTAGCACAAAACCCAGCCTTGATCCAGTATTAAATATTCCAGCTACTTTATTCAAGTTAACCCCCTCAGTAAAAAAAGTTATTTTAGAAATGGGTATTGAATATAAAGGAGAGATGGATTTTTATTTATCTTTAGTTTCACCTAATACGGTAGTTTTCACAAAAATTTCTTATGCTCATAATGAAACCCTGGGTGATTTAGATGACATTATTAAAGAAAAAGGAAGATTGATTGAACAGCTCAACGACAAAGGAGTTGCCATTTTAAATTTCGATGATCAGCATTGTAGGAAATTAGCAAAGAATTGTAGCGGGTCAGTAATCTATTTTGGAACTGATCCACAAAATTGTACTGTCTGGGCTGGTAATGTGAATATTGAAGGCTTCAGGACAACTTTTGAATTAAATTTGGGGGTTGAGAGGGTTAAGGTTAATTATAACCTGCTTGGTTATCATCAAATTTATCCAGCTATGGCAGCTGCAACTTTGGGAGTTTTAAATAATATACCGCTTACCAAAATCAAATTGGCATTGGAATCCCTGCAGCCTTCAGAACACAGGATGCAAGTTATTGTAGGACCTAATGGTTCAATTATTTTAGATGATACGTATAACTCCTCCCCTGCTTCATTGGAGGCGGCAATAGATACTTTATTGCAGGTCAATGCACGCAGGAAGGTTTTAGTTCTGGGGGAAATGCGGGAGCTTGGTTCGTATTCAGAAAAACTACACCGGCTTATTGCCCAAAAAATATATAAAGAAAAGATAGATCAAGTTTATCTTGGCCAGGGTGACACTCAATTTATTTGGGACGAGCTTAAAAGTTTGGGTTTTTGGGAAGAAAGAGTTGAAAGTAATTTGCAAAATTCACAGTTAGTTGGAAAGCTTTTAAAGAATTTAGGAAAAGGAGATGTAGTTTTAATTAAGGGGTCCCGTGCTGTAAGATTAGATGAGGTAGTAAAACGGATAGCTAAGAAATGATTCCTATATGACACAACTATTGGGGTTAGTATTACTTTCTTTTGCCGCAACTTCTGTTTGTATGGTCCCCTTTATTGACTTTCTTTACTATTTAAAACAAAGATTTGAGAAACAGTCTGAAGCAGTCAGAAAATCTGAAACACCAATACACGATAAATTAATGAAAGCAGATATAAGGACTCCATCAGGGGGGGGAATTTTGATAATTGGTATTTTGGTACTCCTGAGTTTAGGGTACTGGTTGTTTAGTCCTTCTGTTGACAAAGTCAGTTTGAGAATTTTGATATTCACCCTGATATCTTTTGGTTTGTTGGGATTAATAGATGATATTAAACTAATTATAACCAAAAGATCAGGAAAATTTTTAGGGTTGGGTAGAGGAAAGATGTTTCTTATTCAATCATTAATAGCTCTATCTATTTCCGGAATGCTTTATTTTATGGGTGGGTTAAATAATCTTTACATATCAGGATTAGGAAATTTCATAATTGATGGCTGGTATATTCCATTGGCGGCTTTTGTGATTATTTCATTTGCTAATGCTTACAATATTTCTGATGGTTTGGATGGTTTATCTGCAGGATTATTATTGATTTGTCTGTTTGCTTTTTTAGCGCTTGCTTCCCAGTCTTTAGATTTGACTTTAGCTTCTTTTATTGGAATTTGGATTGGTACTTTATTTTCTTTCCTCTACTTTAATATTTGGCCGGCAAGAATCTTTTTAGGAGATGCCGGAGCATTTGCCTTCGGGGCGACGCTAGCCGTGGTAGGATTATTAACAGGTAAAATTTTGGCATTGGCAATCATTGGGGGAATGTTTGTGGTTATTGTATTTTCCTCGTTAATTCAAATCTTGTCTAAAAAACTATTACACAAAAAGATTTTACCTGTTGCTCCAATACATATGTATTTTAAATATATGGGTTGGGAAGAACCAAAAATTGTTACCAGATTTTGGCTCGCCCAGGGATTATTTGCTATATTTGGCCTTTGGATAGCCCTACTATCACGATGAGAAAGATTGGCTTTTCTCTTAAGTCTCAAACAAATTCAGTTGATACCCCACTTTTGATAAGCGTTATTTTTCTAGTCATTTTTGGTTTGGTGATGGTCTATGATGCGTCATTTGTACAGGGTTTAAATGACTTTAATGATGGATATTACTACATTAAGCAACAATTAATATGGGTCGTTTTAGGTATTATCTCAATGTTTTTTTTCTCCCGGTTTGACTACAAAAAATTTAAGCCCTTTGCCTTAATTTTAATTATATTTTCTTTTCTTTTGCTTTTGGCAGTTTTTATTCCCGGGCTTGGTATTGCCGGAGGCGGAGCGCATAGGTGGTTAAAATTCGGCAGGATTACAATTCAGCCTGCAGAAGTTATTAAGTTAACCGGGGTAATTTATCTGGCTTCTATTTTTGAAAAGAAAGCTAGATTTTTTCCCTTCATGACCGTTGTTGGTTTAGTAACAATTATTACAGCTATTTTACAAAAGGACTTGGGTTCAACCTTAGTATTTGTAATTACGGCACTTTTGTTATACTTTCTTAGCGGTGGGCCTTTATGGCATTTTTTAGCTGTATTACCGGTTGGATTAGGAGGTCTTTTGGCACTGATATTTACCTCAAGCTACAGAAGTAAAAGGGTACTGGCTTTTTTGGATCCCTTTTCTGATACACAAGGGTTTACTTATCATATATCACAAGTTTTAATTGCTCTAGGGTCAGGTGGTATTTTTGGTTTAGGATTAGGTCACTCCAGGCAAAAATTTGAGTATATTCCGGAAGTTTCAACAGACTCAATTTTTGGCATAATAGGTGAGGAGTTAGGTTTTTTAGGCGCATCTTTACTGCTTGCGATATTTGTCTTTGTCATTTTACGGGGTTTTAAAACTGCTGCCAATTGTGAAAATCCATTTGGAAAGAATTTGGCGTTAGGGTTAACCTGCTGGTTGGGTATCCAAATTGTAATTAATTTATCTTCCATGACAGCACTTTTGCCCTTAACCGGTGTCCCCTTGCCGTTTATATCTTATGGAGGTTCTGCTTTGGTGGTAAACTTAACCGCAGTTGGAATTTTACTTAATATTTCCAAACAATCCTCTCTAGACTAATTTAGGATATAATTTAGTAAATGAAAGTATTAATTGCCGGTGCTCATTTTACTCCTGCCTTAGCTGTTATTGAAAAATTAAAAGAAATGCAGCCGGATACAGAGGTTATATACGTTGGCCGCAAAAATACCATGGAAGATTTTAGAGGCGATTCTGTAGAATCTAAACTTTTGCCGACAGTGGGAGTAAAATACAAAACTATAATTGCTGGTAGATTACAAAGGTCATTTTCAATTTATACCATTCCCTCACTTTTAAAAATCCCGATTGGTGTTATTCAGGCTCTTAATATAATTTTTTCTGAAAAGCCTGATGTTATACTTTCATTTGGGGGATATGTGGCAGTGCCGGTTGTTTTTACCGGATGGCTTTTTTCTATACCAATTATCGTACATGAGCAAACTTTAGTCTCAGGATTAGCCAATAAAATAAGCAGTTTATTTGCCGATAAAGTTGCTTTATCATTTGATGAAGGTAGCGGCAACAACAGGGTTATTTATACGGGAAACCCTATTAGAAAAGAAATTGTACGACCTATTGAGAAACTACCTGCCGAATTCTCAAACATTTTCAAAAGAGCGAAAGAGGATAAATTACCAGTTATTTTAGTGATGGGAGGTAACCAGGGTTCTCACTTAATTAATATTACTCTAGAAAAAGTATTGGGTAATATAACGGAAATAGCCTATGTAATTCATGTTAGTGGGGATAATAAGTTTGCTGATTTTGAGAGGCTTAAGAAGGTAAAAAATGAAAGATATATTGTCAAAAAGTGGATTGGGCGGGAAATTGGTAAGGTATTAGAAGGAGTTGATTTAGTAATTTCCAGAGCAGGGGCAAACACTTTAACTGAACTTTCCTTTTTAGGAAAACCTACACTGGCTATTCCTTTACAAATGTTTTTCCAAAATGAACAAATGAAAAATGCTGAGTTTTTTGAGAGTGCTGGTTTAGTGCGGGTCTTACCGCAATCAAAATTATCCGGCGGGAGCTTGCTGGAGAACGTAAAAGCAATGATAAAGGATTTGGAGAGGCTAACTTTAAAAGCTACGGAGGCTAAGAAGGTAATTAATAAGGATGCAGCACAAAGATTGGCACTAGAAACCATTCTTTTAAAGCAAAAAAAGTAACTCTGCAATTTATGGTAAGACCGACTAAGAAAAGAAAAAGCAAATTATTGTTTATTATTTTAGGTTTTCTGGTAATTATCATAGGTTTAATTTCAATCTTTTTAAAATCAGGGTTTTTTAACATTAAATACACCGAAATTTTAGGTAACAATTTAATCTGCGCGGATAAAGATCAAATTACAAGCTCCATTGATGTCCAAGGTCAAAGTTTGCTTTTCCTCGATAGAAACAAGGTATCAAACAATATTTTAAAAAAGTTTATATGTATTAAAAGTGCAAGTGTTTTACAAATATTCCCTGATAAAGTTAAGGTTGAGTTGGTCGGCAGGATTCCTGATGCAATGCTTTTCACTTTAAAAAATAGTGAAGCAACAACTGCTGGTTTATTGGAAGAAATTGCTACGCCAAGTGCAAAAGCAGGAATGGATGCGTATTTAATGGACCAGGAAGGGGTAGTTTTTGCTAAGACCTCAGAGCGATTGGATATACCCAATGTTTTTCTAAATGAAGATATTATGCCGGGCAAGAAGTTAGATGGGAATTGGGGAGAGAAGGTTTTTAAGGTTTTGGTGAAAATAAGGGAATTTGGGCTGGGTAATACAACTTCACAAATATATAACAATTTTTTAATTGTTTTTTCTTTACCAAAAATAATTTTTAATTTAAACGAAGATATTAACGCTCAAATTGCATCTTTACAATTGATCCTAAAGATCGCTAAAATAGATCATATAAATTTAGAGTTTATCGATTTGAGATTTGATAAACCGATTGTTAAATTTGCCCCACAAAAGAAATAACAGTCCAAATAAAAGATATGGCCAAAGATAAAATTATTTGCGGAATAGATGTTGGATCTTCAAAAATTGCTACACTTATCTCTTCAGTTGATGAGAACGGAAAAATAAATTTAATCGGAGTATCCTCCACCGTTTCTAAAGGAGTAAGGAAAAATCAGGTGGTGGATATTGATGAGGCAGTTAACGCTATTACTGAATCAGTAGAAGCAGCTGAAAGAATGGCGGGTTATTCTATTTCTTCTTCCTATATTTCACTTGGCGGTCCGCAAATTGAGAGCGTTAATCAGCACGCGGTAGTAGCTGTGTCAGAGCCAGAGGGCGAAATTAAAGAAAGTGACATTCAAAGAGTTAATGAGGCTGCCAGGGCCATACCATTACCTTCCTCAAGAGAAGTTTTGCATGTTATACCAAGAACTTTTACAGTTGATGGTCAAGAGGGGATTAAAGACCCAATCGGTATGACCGGAGTAAGGCTTGAGACAGAAACACATATTATCACCGGTGCCACCACCTCAATGAGAAATTTGGTAAAGTGTGTTTCGGAGGTAGGAATTGATGTTACAGAATTAGTATTTTCAGGTATTGCCGCATCTTTGGCAATATTAACTGATACAGAAAAAGAATTGGGTGTAGTGTTGGTAGATATTGGCGGAGAAACAACGGATGTAGTGATTTTCATTGATGGCTCTGTTGCTTACTCTGCAGTAGTACCGATAGGTGCCCGTCATATTACTTCGGATATGGCAGTGGGCTTACGGGTTTCATTGGAATCTGCAGAAAAAATTAAACTATCTTTAGCCAGGATTCCTAAAGCCCCGGCTGTAGCAGAGAATAAGGAGGCAGATGACGAAAGACATACTTCAGGTAAAAAGAAAGAGGAAGAGCTTTTGGACATCCACGCACTGGGTATAGCGGAAGATATTCAGAAGATCTCCAAGAAAGCAGTAGTGGATGGTATTATTAGACCGAGACTGCAGGAAATATTTAAATATGTAGGTAAGGAAATTAAAAAAAGCGGGTTTGGTACACAAATTCCTTCCGGGCTGGTACTTTGTGGAGGTGGAGCACAGACTATTGGAGTATTGGACCAGGCAAAGTATGTTTTAGGTTTTCCAGCCAGATTAGGTCAGATAGACGGCCTATCTGGATTAGTTGAAGAAATAGACTCCCCTGCATTTGCCAGCGCTGCCGGTTTGATCCTATATGGAGCAAGTCAAGGTGGGACAGGAGAGATGCATTTACCGGTGCTTTCCGGTAGTTTGCCAATTAAAGGTATGATACAAAAAGGTATTGCTTTAGTGAAATCTTTCCTGCCTTAGTACTGTGCCCAGAAAGGGATTGTAAAGTTTGCAATCATTTGTTAGAATGCCCTCAACTTCAAAATTATGCTAGTTAAACCTGATGTTCAAAGGTTTGCCAAAATTAAAGTAGTAGGCTTAGGTGGCGGCGGATCTAATTCTTTAAACTCCATGATTTCTCTGCAACAAATCCAAGGAGTAGAATTTGTGGCTATTAATACTGATGCCCAGGCTTTAATGAGCAATCAATCCCCCACTAAAGTTCAAATCGGAGAGGCACTAACCCGGGGTTTGGGTTCAGGTGGTGACCCGGAAGTGGGCAGGCAAGCTGCTGAGGAATCTACCCAAAAACTGGAAGATGTTTTGCAGGATGCGGATATGGTGTTTTTAACAGCAGGAATGGGTGGAGGGACTGGTACAGGTTCTATTCCGGTTGTTGCACAAATTGCCAAAAATATGGGCGCTTTAACCGTGGCTGTAGTCACTAAGCCTTTTTCCTTTGAAGGTACCAGAAGAATGGTAGTGGCAGAGGAGGGAGTTGATAGACTAAAAGATAAAGTTGATGCGTTGATTATTATCCCAAATCAAAGATTACTGGAGACTGTTGAGAAAAATATGACTTTGCAGGAGGCGTTTAAACTGGCTGATTCAGTTTTAGGTCAAGGAGTGCAAGGGATCTCAGATTTAATTACTATGCCAGGACTTATTAATGTTGATTTTGCAGATGTTAAGACAATTATGTCCAGTGCCGGTTCTGCTTTGATGGGAATTGGGATGGCAGGTGGAGAAAATAGAGCTGCAGCTGCAGCAAGAATGGCAATTGCCTCTCCCCTTCTGGAAGTTTCTATTGAAGGAGCGAAGGGAGTTCTATTTAATATTGTAGGTGGCTCTGATTTGTCCATGACAGAGGTTAATGAAGCTGCTCAAATCATTGCCCAAGCAGCTGATCCCGATGCTAACATCATTTTTGGTGCTACCATCAAGGAAGATCAATTAGATCAGGTTAAGATTTCTGTTATTGCTACAGGGTTTGATGAGACCAGAAGGAGGTTAAGAGAATATATTGGCTCAGGTATAGGTTCAGCTTCCTTAGGCCAACAACCTGTAGCTTGGGCTTCAGATAATACACCTGTAGATGATACTCCTGCACCACAAGCTGCTGCTGCTGACAAAACTGTTGAACAAGTAGAGGAAGAAGCACAAAGAAGTGAAGAAGACGAAGACTTAGAAATCCCCGCATTCCTGCGATCAAACCGCTAGCCTAAAATTAAAGATTCTGCTAAAATCTAGGGCATGGCAAAGTTTAAACCAGTTTTATCACAAGTTGATTTTCCAGTTCTTGAAAAAGAGTTATTAGACTATTGGTACAAAGAGGGGATTGTTGAGAAATATTTAAAAAGAAATGAATCCTCAGACAATAAATTTTCTTTTTTAGATGGCCCAATCACTGCCAATAACCCAATGGGTGTTCATCATGCCTGGGGCAGGACTTATAAAGATCTTTGGCAAAGATTTTTCAATATGCGCGGGTATAAACAAAGATTCCAAAATGGTTTTGATGAACAAGGCCTTTGGGTAGAGGTGGAAGTTGAAAAAGAACTGGGTCTAAAAAATAAAAAGGATATTGAAAATTTAGTTCCGGGGGATAAATTCAAAAGTTTGGAGAAGTTTATTAACCTTTGTAAAGACAGGGTCAAAAAATATTCCGCAGTTCAAACAGAACAATCAAAACGCCTGGGTTACTTTATGGATTGGGATAATTCTTACCATACATCTTCTGACAAGAATAATTATTCTATTTGGAATTTTATTAAGATAGTAAATGAAAAAGGCTGGTTATATAAAGGCCATGACAGTGTGCCTTGGTGCCCTAGATGCGGTACAGCAATTTCCCAGCATGAGATTTTGACAGAAGAGTATAGGCAATTAACTCATGAATCAGTTTATTTCAAATTGCCTATTAAAGATAGAGAAAATGAGTATTTACTAGCCTGGACAACTACTCCCTGGACTATCCCGGGTAATGTGGCAATTGCAGTTAACGAAGATGAAGAGTATGTAAATTATCCAACGGCAAATGGTTCGGTTTGGGTGCTGCAAAAAGCTTGCGACAGATTAACTCAAGATGGAGTTTTAGAAAAAGGACAGCAAGTAATAGATACTAAGAAGGGGAGTGGGTTAGTTGGTTGGGAGTACGAGGGGCCATTTGATCAACAGGATAGAGTTAAAAAGGCTTTAGGAGATTATAAACATAGAGTTGTAGCAGGTGATCCTCAGATTTTGCCGGTGAGCAGCGAGGAAGGAACAGGTATGGTACATGTTGCGCCAGGTGCAGGTACTGAAGATTTTCAACTGGGTAAAAAGTTAGGTTTACCTGTTGTCGAGCTAATTGATGAAGAAGCAAGTTATTTAGATAACTTTGGTGAATTTAGTGGTAAAAACGCTAAGACAGACCCTCAAATAATCATTGATTACTTAAAAAATCATGAAAGTGGAAAGTTTTTGCTTACTACTAAAAATTATACCCACAGATATCCTACTTGTTGGAGGTGTAAAACAGAATTAGTTTGGAGAGTGGTAGATGAATGGTATATCGCGATGGATAAACCGGATTTATCTGGAAAAACTTACCGGGAACAAATGATGGAAGTAGCCAAAAAGATCCATTGGATGCCGGAGTGGGGGCTGGATCGGGAACTGGATTGGCTGAAAAATATGCATGATTGGTTAATTTCCAAAAAAAGGTACTGGGGTTTGGCTCTACCTATTTGGGAATGCAAAAAATGCGGTAATTTTGAGGTGATTGGTAGTCAGGAAGAACTGAAAGAAAAAGCTGTTGAGGGTTGGGAAAACTTTGAGAGTAATTCTCCACACAGGCCTTGGGTCGATGAGATAAAAATTAAGTGTTCTAAGTGTGAAGAAGTAGCTTCCAGAATTCCAGATGTGGGTAATCCCTGGTTGGATGCTGGAATTGTACCTTTTTCCACTATGCCGGAGGGTTGGTTTCCGGCAGATTTTGTGACAGAAGGTTTCCCCGGACAATTTAAAAACTGGTTTTATTCACTGATTGCAATGAGTACAGCTTTGCGAAATGAGAACCCTTTCAAAAATTTACTGGGATTTGCCAATGTAGTAGATGAAAAAGGTGAGGAAATGCACAAGTCCAAGGGTAATGCAATTGAATTCAATGAGGCTGCAGATAAGATTGGTGTTGATGTCATGAGATGGCTTTATGTGACTCAAAATCCTGAATATAATTTAAATTTCGGTTATAAAGTAACAGATGAAATTAGAAGAAGGTTTTATTTGATTTTATGGAACAGTTATAAATACTTTATTGATTATGCTTCCCTGGTTGATTGGACAGATGAACTTGAAAGAGGAGAATTACAGGTTTTAGACAAATGGATTTTGGCTAAATTGCACAAATTGACAGTGTTGATAAATAGCAGCTTAGAAAAATTCGATGCGATGACAACAAGCCGGGCTATAGAGGAGTTTGTGGTAGCTGATTTTTCTACCTGGTATATCAGAAGATCCCGGGATAGAGTCGGACTAGGGTCTGATTTTTTAGATAGAAACACCAGTTTATCGGTGATGTATCAAGTTTTAGTGAATTTAGCTAAGTTACTTGCTCCTTTTACTCCTTTTATTGCTGAGGAAATATTTAAGAATTTAACGGAAAAAGTAAGTGTACATTTGGAGGATTATCCGTTAGGTGACAAGAGCCTAATTGATGATCAATTAATAAAAAATATGGACTTGGTACGCAAAATTGCCGAGGTGGGTCATGCTCAAAGAAAAGAGGCTGGGATTAAACTAAGGCAACCATTGGCATCTTTGCAATATAAACTACCAAATCAATTAAAGGAAGATTTGGAGAAAGTATTAACTATGGAGCTCAATGTTAAAAAGATTGAGTACTCAGTGGCTACAAAAACCGAACCTGAGGTTAGCTTGGATACAAATATTACTCCACTATTACAGCAAGAGGGAGAGGCGAGAGATTTAATCAGGCAAATTCAACAACTGCGTAAAGAAAATAACTTAACATTGGCGGATAAAACTAAAGTCATTTCGCCAAACTGGCCAAAGCATTTTGAGGAGTTGATCTTGAAAAATACCGCCTCAATTTCCATTTCAAAAGGGGATAGTCTGCAAATTACTAAAGCTTAGATGAAGCTATTAAAATATCTTAACTGGTCAATTACCATACCTGTATTACTACTGGTTTCTATTGGGATTTTAGTAATTTATTCCTCATCTAAAGAATTAGCTTTACAGCAATTTATTTATGCAATAGTAGGATTTATATTTTTCCTATTTCTTTCTCAACTAGATTTAGATTCATTAACCAGGTTAGTAAAACCTTTATATATTCTGACACTGATACTACTAGTGGTGGTATTAATAGTGGGTATGGAAACCAGAGGTTCGGTCAGATGGATACCTTTGGGGTTTTTTAATATTCAGCCTTCAGAGTTTGCTAAGCCGGCTTTAATTTTGCTGTTATCATCTTTCTGGATTAGAAATGAGGCAACTTGGGGCAATATATTAAAAAGTTTACTCTGGGTTTTACCGGTAGTGTTTCTGATCTTCAAGCAACCAGATCTGGGTTCATCATTAACTGTGTTGGCAATTTGGGCAGGTGTGCTTTTTGCTGCCCGTATTTCTTTAAGAAAGCTGATTATTGTATTGCTCATAAGCCTGGTTTTAATTCCTTCAAGCTGGTTATTTTTACATGATTACCAAAAACAGAGGATTGTTGGGTTCCTGACACCGGAAGCCGACCCTTTAGGTAGAGGATATAATGTCATCCAATCAACTATCGCTGTTGGATCCGGACAGCTAGTAGGTAGGGGATTAGGCAGGGGAACTCAGTCCAGGCTGCAATTTTTGCCTGAGTTTAGAACGGATTTTATCTTTGCCTCAACTGCCGAGGAATTAGGCTTTTTGGGTTCATCGATTATCCTGTTACTTTATTTATATCTACTTACTGTTTGTTTAGTATCAGCTAATAAATCTGATGATAGGTTTAATTATCTTTTAGCGGTAGGAGTATTTTCTATGTTAATTTTCCAAATTTTTGTCAATATCGGCATGAATATAGGAATATTACCTATTACCGGGATTACTTTACCTTTGATTTCTTACGGAGGAAGCTCCCTGATTGTAACTTTTATTTGTCTAGGATTGATCTCCAAAGCAAAGATGTAGAAAAATGTTATTCTCTGTGGTAAAATCATGACCATGTTTGATTTTGCAATTTGTGAGGTTAACAGTAAACAATATAAGATTTTTCCAAATCAACCGATAGAGGTGGATCTGTTGGGAGAAGCAGCTAAAAAAGTTGAAGTTAATGTTTTAATGCTTTCCGAAGGCGGGCAGGTTAAAATAGGCACACCTTTTTTGAAGGAAAAATTATCCTTAGATTGCCTGGAAGTTGTTAAAGGAAAAAAAATTAGGGTAGCGAAATTTCATGCAAAGGCAAATTATAGAAAAGTTACAGGCGCAAGAGCTAAAAAAACAAAGGTAGTATACAGTGTGAAAAGTAATCCTTGATTTCTCTTTTCACGGAGGATATTATAGTAGCGGCCTATGGCACATAAAACAGGTGGAGGAAGTACCAGAAAAAATAGAGATTCTGTTTCAAAACGTTTAGGCGTGAAAGTTTATGGCGGAGGAAAAGTAATTTCTGGAAATATCATAATCAGACAAAAAGGGAACAAATTTTACCCAGGGATTGGGACTAAACAGGGAAATGATTATACAATTTTTGCAGTCACAGAAGGTAAAGTAGAGTTTAAACAGAAATCAGGGAAAACCGTTATAAATATTGTTTAATAAATTTTAAATGGAAGAGCAGATCTACGAATTAGAAATTGAGTTACTTCAACCCAACCCCCTGCAGCCTCGTGGTTTAATAAGCCCCGAGTCATTGTCAGAATTGGCTGAATCAATTAGGGCCCACGGAATTTTAGAACCAATAGTAGTAGCTAAAACTCCGGCAGGCTATCAGATTATTGCCGGTGAAAGACGATGGAGAGCCTCAAAGCTAATAGGTTTAGGCAGAGTTCCTGTTATAATCCGGGAAACCAGTCCACAAGGCATGTTAGAGATGGCTATTGTGGAAAATGTTCAAAGAATTGATTTAAATCCCTTAGAAAGAGCCCAGGCTTATAAAAGATTGATGGAGGAGTTTGGTTTAACCAATGCTGAAATAGCAGAAAGAGTTTCTAAAAGCCCTTCATATATTTCTAATACCATAAGACTTTTAACTTTACCTGATGCTTTAAAAGATGCGTTGATGGCAGGTGCTACTTCTGAGGGTCATGCCAGAGCACTGGCTGCATTAGAAGATCCGTATCTGATTATTTCAGTCTACAAAGAGGTTTTGAAAAGAAATTTGTCTGTTAGGGGAACTGAGGAATTAGTCAGAAGATTTAGATCCCAACAAGGAATCGGACCCAAAAAAAGTGCGGATGTGCCTTCTATGCATATTGTTTCTGAGGATATTGATAGATTACAAAATGATTTAAGCCAAGCCATTGCCAGAAAAGCTGACAAAAGCCAAGTTAAGTGTTCACAAACTGGTAAAAGGGCTAAGGTAGAGCTAACTATTGAGGGTGATCCAGAAAAAACCTTACCAGTATTAGAAGATATACGTCAAGCAATTGTAGGCTATTTTAACTTAAACGGGCAGTAATTACTTATTTATCAAAAGGCCCACGCTTTGTGGAGGCCAGTATCTAAAGAAAGCTTTGCCAACAATTTCACCTCTTGTAATTGGTCCCCATTCCCGGGAATCGGAAGAGTGATTACGGTTATCCCCTATTACAAAATATTGATTAGAGTCCATAGTAACGCTAGCACCCTCTCGTAGAAAGTTTCCGCTTCTTGTTACGGTATTTGGAGGAAGATAATCTTCTGATTTGGTACCACCGTTGACAAATACCCTATTATTTTCAATTTTGATGGTATCTCCAGGTACAGCAATGATTCTTTTAATAAAGTCTTGAGATTCATCTTTTGGATTTTGCAAAACTACGATATCTCCCCTTTTAGGTTGATTCAATTTGTAGCTTACTTTTTCTGTAATCAAATAATCTCCATCATGCATGGTAGGCAACATAGAATTGCCGGAGACTTTGTGAAATTGTGCTACAAAAAGATAAATTAAGGCAAAAATGGCACCAAAGACTACCAGAGTCTCTATAAAATCTATTAAATAAGTGCCGATATTGCTAAAAACTCCCTTTTGCTCAGGGGCGCCAGGGTAAAGACTGTTCGGATCCACGTCCCATATTATCTCAAAGCATCAAGTTGAGATGCAATAGGTAGGGTGCTAGAATGGATGAATGATATGGACGGATAGCTCAGTGGTAGAGCGCTGCATTCACATTGCAGATGTCGGGGGTTCAAATCCCTCTCCGTCCACAATGCCAAGGTGAATAATAGATTAAAGGATTTTCATCATTATAAAGGCGAGGATTTATCTCGGTTTGAAAAAGTCGAGAGGAAGGTCATGGAGTTAATACTTGCTTCCAAAGTTCCCGATGTAGAAAGAGAGGATTCAATTTTTTTTGAGTTAATGCATGCTACAGGATGTATGCAAATTGGTAGGATATTAGCACAAAAGAGAAACCTCAATGTTGATATTAGTAGCGTGGCCTCGATACTTCATGACATATATGTTATTGAAAATGGAATATACAATAACCATGGTCCGTTGGGTGCTTCTATTGCAGAAAAAATCTTAAGGGAAGTAGGAGACTTTAGTGATACAGAGATAGAAAACATTACTCAGGCAGTATTTCATCATAGTGAAAAAGAAATTTATTCTGATGATCCCTATATAGAATTAGTTAAAGATGTGGATGTATTTGATAGTTCTTTATATAAAGGTGCTGAAGGATTTTATAGAATTCATAAAAGTGCGGAAATATTTAATGAGTATGTAGAAAGGATCAAAAAAGTAAGGCAGGAATTAGGATTGAAAGCAGAGGAGGTTTTTAGGTAGATGGACGAGTGGTTTAGATGGGAAAGAGAGGCAGCAATACATTTACTGTATCCCACTCTCGAAGGTTCAATGAAGCCACTAAAGGAATTTAGTGGATATGGTTTTCCTACTACAATTTTAATTTTCAAAAATGGGATTGTGACATGGTGTGTAAAAAATACAGAGTTTTATAATCTCGGAGCAAAACTTTTAAACATTTATAAAGATGAAAATAAACAACAAGCAATGGTTGAGGAAATAGCTAAAAGATTAGAGATTTTGCAAGGTGTTGAAAAAGAGGTTGATCAGGTAGATATATCTAATTTGACAAATGAGCAGTTGGTTGATTTGTATAACAAACTTCATGATGTTTTTATTAATTATTATGGAATTGGTGCTATTCAAGAACCGCTCGCTATGCAAGCAGAGGTGGAACTGAAAGAGGGCTCTAAGCTAAGTGACGATGAAATAGCCCATTTAGTTGTACCTGATAAATTTTCCTATACTCAGGAAGCAGATAATTATCTAGTAAACTCAAAAGACATAGATGAGTTCATCAAGAGGTATTTTTGGATAGATAATAATTATTCTTTGACCAAAATATTGTCTAAACAAGATGTTGAGAAAAGGCTTTCTAGTATAAAGGTGGAAACTGCTTTAAAAGATAATTCTCAAAGTGCACAATTAGATCCAAAGTCAAAAAGATTGGTAGATTTATTGAAGAATTTTGCAACATATCAGGATGAGAGAAAAAGAAATATCTTAGTATATTTGCACTATTTAGAGATTTTGCTAAAAGAAGTAGGAGAAAGGGGAAACATTGCTTTGTCTGCCATGAGAGAAACCTTCCCTTCAGAGATAAAAGATATTTTAGATGGAAAAATTACTGAAGAATTTATAAATAAAAGAAGAGAAAAATGTTTTGTTGTTTGGGAGGAAAATGAAAAAAAACCGGAAATTTTAATTGGAGAGAAGGCTAGAGAATGGGAAAAAATATTAACTCCTCAGACAAACAACGCTCAAGTCCTTAAAGGAAATTGTGCTTCTAAAGGAAAAGTTACAGGCAAGGTAAGGGTACTTCTAAACGCCAGCGAAAATTATAAATTAGAAAATGGTGAAGTATTGGTTACCTTTATGACCTCGCCTGATTTTATGAGTGCTGTTAGAAAATGTTCAGCTATTGTTACTAATTTAGGTGGTATTACTTCTCATGCAGCAATTATTTCGAGGGAACTTAGAATCCCTTGTATTGTTGGTACAAAAAATGCCACAGAGGTTTTAAAGACTGGAGACTTAGTAGAAGTAAATGCTGATAGAGGAGAGGTAGCAATCCTCTCATAAAATGAATTTCATCAAAAAGTTTAGTGAAGTTTCTAAAAATGATGTAGTTGAGGTAGGTGGGAAAGGTGCTTCTTTAGGGGAAATGACTAAAGCTGGTATTCCAGTACCTTCGGGATTTGTAATTACAGCCCAAGCTCATAAAAAATTTTCTAACCAGGATCTCCCTATAGATTTTAAAGAAGAAATTTTTAAGGCTTTTGATTTGTTAGATGCAAAGAGGGTTGCCGTTAGATCATCAGCGATTGCGGAGGATTCCTCACAAGCTTCTTGGGCAGGGCAGTTAGAGACATATTTAAATGTTAATAGAGAGAATTTAATAGAAAAAGTAAGAGACTGTTGGAACTCTATTAAATCTGAAAGAGCTCTATCTTATGCAGCAGGACAGGATTTATCCGAGGATCAATTATTTGTGGCAGTAGTAGTACAAAAAATGATAGAGAGTGAGTCATCTGGCGTCATGTTTACTGTAAACCCAATTACTAAAGATACCAATGAGATTATGATTGAGGCAGGCTTTGGGTTTGGGGAGATGCTAGTTCAGGGATTGATTACTCCGGATAATTTTTTAATAGATAAAAACAGTTTGAAAATTAAGGAAAGAAAGATTGATACCCAAGAGACTATGATGATATTTGATGGAGGACAAAATAAGGAAGTGCCTGTGCCAGCGGAAAAACAAAATAGTGCTGTTTTATCTGATGAGCAATTAAAAGAATTAGCGATGATGGCTATAAAGATAGAGAAACATTATAAAACTCCACAAGATATAGAATTTGCCATAGATAGTGATTCCAAAATCTGGATTTTACAATCTAGGCCAATAACAACTCTTTAATATGGAAGTACAAGAATTTTTAACTGAATTTATACACTGGGTTAAGAAGCAAAGAGAAATTTTGGCTGTTGTATTGGTTGGTTCTTATGCCAGAGGTACCGCCAAGCCTGATTCAGATATAGATTTAGTAATAATCACAAATGATCCAAAGGCTTATTTAGACAATGGTGATTGGATGAAAATCTTCGGAGAGATAAGAGAAATAAAGAATGAAGATTTTAAATTCGTACAAGCAAGAAGAGTATTTTACCAAAATGGTTTGGAAGTGGAATACGGTATAACAACTCCAGAGTGGGTAAATACAAACCCGGTTGATCTGGGAACTAAAAAAGTAATTACAGCCGGAGCAAAAATTCTTTATGATAAAGATGGGGTTTTAAAATCACTATTTAATGTTTTAGGTATAAAATAATCTTATGGATATTAAGATAATTCCCGTTGAGGAAAAAGATAAACAAATCCTTGCAAATCTTTTAGAGCTTTATGAATATGATCTTAGTGAATTTCGTAATTTAGATTTAAATGAAGATCGCAGGTACGGCTATAAATATTTAAATAATTACTGGCAGGAAAAAGACAGACACCCATTTTTCATTAAAGTAGGTGGTAAATTAGCGGGATTTGTACTGATAAATAAACATACTTATCTTTCAAACAGTGCAAATGCTATTGCCGAATTTTTTATTTTGAAAAAGTATAGGAGAGGCGGTATAGGTCAAACTGTTGCAAGACAAATTTTTGATATGTTTCCTGGCAAATGGGAAGTAACACAGACAAACCAAAATAGGGAAGCACAGATTTTCTGGAGAAAGGTAATAAGCGAGTATACAGGCGGGGATTATCAGGAGGTAATTTTAGATAATGATAAATGGAAAGGTCCAGTTCAGACCTTTGATAATTCAAAAGCTTAATGAAAAGAAGCTATGTGTCAAGCTACGACACACCTGGTGTGGGTTTACAAAATCAGTATCTGGAAAATAATTTTTTCAAAAATCCTTGTTCAACTCGTCCAAACGGTAATAGAAGAGTAAGATATTTAATGTCCAAACCCTGCGAACAGTTGAATCTAAAGTCTCCATCAGTACTCAAATCTACAATATAATGCTTACGTACCGATTCATGTATACCTAAAACAACTCCTTTTCTTGAATCACACCTTGCCAGAACGTCTAGCAATGTCCTGCGAGGTACATTGGCATTTCTCTCAAGAGGTTGAGCAAATTTTTCCTGAGCTAACTCAATTTTATCTTCAACTTCGCCTGAAAAGGATAGTGCCATAGAGGCATTATAAATACTTTGATCAGAAAAGGGTAAACCTAGGGTAGTAAGTAAATAATGTTGTCTTGCTGTTTCCTCTGCATAAAAGAATGCACGATATGCAGGTAATTCATCCGACCTTGTATACTCTGAGTTTTGATATTTTTCAGGCAATTCTTCAGGAAATTCTGCAAAGAAAATGTCTCCGTTTTGTACTCGTCTTTTATCTTTATATGACGGTAACGGCGAACCAGGTAAAACGCCTTTTTCAATTAGGAAAATTATTGTTTCAATGCTGGTCCCATGAAGACCGATTGATCTTCTCTCGTTTACAGTTATATCATAATCTTTGGGGACGGCAATGCATTTTAACCAGCGAATCCGTTCGATCTCTTCTGCAGTATGCTCTCTCTCGCAAAAGTTGTTCAACATGTTGCAAATTATACTAAACTTCAGGCTGTTTATGAACGCTAACAGATAATTATTTTTTAATCTGGGTTTTTATATATGCAGAGTATTTTGATTCCACAGATGGTACAATTTAGAAATGCTACCGATTTTAAGGCAGGCTTCCTGGTTGGCTTTGGCCCAAGTTATAACAAGAGCAATAGGTTTTTTCTATACAATTTTTTTGGCAAGAAATTTAGCAATTGAGGAATTTGGACTTTACAGTGTAGGTTTGGCATATTTTTCCTTAATCTCCACTATTTCCGATTTTGGTTTTAACAGATTTTTAGTTAGAGAAATAGCTAAAGATCATTTAAGATTTCCCACTTTAGTATTTAATGTTACCTTTTTAAGGTTAACTGTCTCAAGCTGCCTTTTTGGAATTTTTGCAGTAATTTTATATGCACTGGATCCGGATAAATTCAGGGTTAGTGTTAGTTTACTCATGGTTTTGGCTGTTGTTCCCCAGGCAGTTGCTTTAACTTTAGACGGGTTATTTATAGCTTTAAAAAGATTACAACTTTCCGCCCTGTCTTTAGTATTTTTAAGCATTTTTACTTCAGTGATTGGTTATTTTTTAGTTTCCTCAGGCTTTGGGACAACCGGTACGGCTGTTGCTTTAATCCTAGGACAACTTGGATATTTATTAATAATTATTCTTGTTTTGCTTACCCAGAAAATTAATTTACTCTCTAGCATTAATTTTAAAATTATCAGAGAGATTACCTTAGGGTCATTGCCCTATGGATTACTCGGGATATTGGGCATGCTCTATTTTAGAATAGATACCATCTTACTTTCTTATTTAAAGGGCAATTTTGATACAGGGATATATTCTGCAGCATATAAATTTTTGGAGGCAGCAATTTTTATACCAACTGCCCTATCAACAGCACTTTTCCCGGTTGTAGCCAAACTTTATTTAATTGATAAATCCAGGGTTGAGTCAGTTTATTTCAAGAGTTTAAAGATTATGCTTTTTATAGGGATTCTGGTGGCTTTAGGATATATGTTTATTTTACCCTTCTTCATTAAGATATTTTTACCAAGTTATAGTAGCTCTGTTGATGTTTTAAGAATTTTAACTTTTTCACTGCCTTTTATTTTTATCCATGCTCCCGGAATACAAGTTTTATTTTCAACAGATAAATTTTTAAAGCAAGTAATAGTATTATCAGTTATTACATTATCGTTTAATGTAATTTTAAACTTGATTTTTATTCCGAAGTTTGGTGTATATGCTGCAGCTTGGGTAACAGTTGCATCTGAAATTTTATCTTTTATAATTTTCTTTCAATTGATTAGGATTAAGGTTTTAAAATGAAAACAGTCTACCAAAGGTTAGTTGAAATACATGGTTTTTCTAATGCTCAAAAAAAGATATTAAGCTTAGTTCAAGGTGGGGAAGTTCTAGAAATCGGTTCATCCTCAGGGTACATGACCAGAGAGTTTAATAAATATGACAATGTTGTTGATGTTATTGAGATAGACAAAAATAACGTTAATAACTTAAAGAATTTGGCGAGAAAGGTTTTTAGTGGTTCGGTAGAGGATAAGAATATTCAAGCAAATATAAAGAAAAAATATGATTTTATAATTTGCGCAGATGTTTTAGAACATTTAACTAACCCTGAACCGGTTTTGCTTTTTTTAAGAAATAAACTCAAAAAAGAAGGGAAAATATTAATATCCATACCAAATGTTGCTTGCTGGAATATGAGAGTTGATTTATTCAGAGGTAAATTTGATTACCAGGAAAGTGGCCTTTTAGATAAGACCCACTTAAGGTTTTATACATATAATAGTTTTATGAGGTTACTTGAGCAGTGTAAGATAAAAGTCGAAGATATTTATCCAACTGAAGTGAAAATACCTTTTGAATATAGTTTATTAAAAGTTCCAGTTCTAGGAAATATTTTTGTTAATTTATTAAAACCCAGACTTGTTAAATTGTTTCCTAATCTAATTATTTACCATTATGTTATCCAAGCCAGAATATAAATATACTGTTTCTATAATTATTCCAAATTGGAACGGTAAACAGCTTTTAAAAAAATGCCTGCCTTCTTTAACTAAACAGAGCTTTAGGGATTTTGAGGTGATTGTGGTGGATAACGGTTCTATGGATGGTTCAGTAGAGTATGTCACAACTGTCTTTCCGGATTTTAAAGTTATAACTTTAGATAAAAATTATGGTTTTGCAAAGGCAGTAAATATTGGCATCAAAGAGTCTAAATCCAAATATCTGTTTTTATTAAATAATGATACTGAAGTAGAGGAGAATTGTTTAAGTTGTCTGGTGGCAGCAGCCAAACAACATCAGGATTGTGGATTTATAGCAGCCAGAGTGCGTAATTTTTACCATAGGGAGAGGATAGATTCTGCAGGGGATATTATTGATGCAGTGGGTCATGCATATAATTTGGGAATGGGAGAGAAGGATGGACCAAAATTTAGCAAACCGGGTTATGTATTTATGGTGACAGCGGGAGGAGGTTTGTTTAAAAGGGAAGTCTTTAATAAGGCAGGACTGTTTGATGAAGATTTCAATACTTATATGGAAGATGTGGATTTATGTTTTCGGGCGCAGTTACAAGGATTCAAGGGTTGGTATCAGCCTAAGGCAATTATTTACCATATTCATAAGGCAACTTCTTCAAGAATTAAACCAATGATGGAGTACTGGCAATTTAGGAATATGACTCAGATGATTATTAAGGATTTTCCTAAGGGTTTGTTTCTATCAAACTTCAATTGGTTAAAAATAATCCTGGTTAATATAAACACTATTTTTTGGATGATTACCCAAGGATATTTTTGGCAGGGGATAGGGGCTGATTGGTATATTCTTACCCACCTGCCTACCCTACTGAAAAAAAGGGCCCAAATCCAAAGTAAAAAGGTAGTAAATGATGATTATATTATTAAAAATATTAGAGAAAAGAAAATTACTTTTTATGGCCTTTTGAAACCGGGGTTGTAACGGCAGCAATCAACATAATCCACAAAAAGATAAAAGGATAAAATAGGTTATTAATAAAAAAGCTTTGAGCAATCAGTCCTATTAATCCGGAGATTAATACTAAACCACAAGGGTTTGTTGGGTTTTTCCAGCCAGTTAAAAAAAGAGAAACCAGAAAAAAAAGATACACCAATAATCCAATAATACCTGTGTTAGCAGCAACATGAAGCAAACTTGAGTCATTAGATGTTGCTCCCCTACTTTGTAAAAATTGATTATCTGCCAAATTATTTTGTTTTAAAGCAAATTTATATGCATTAAATCCGATTCCAAAAACAGGATTATTTTGGAAAAGCGTTAAGCCTTGCTGCCATGCACCTAATCTATTCTCTGCGGATTTAGCTTTGTCTATTCCTCTGGGTTCTGCTACAGCTTTTTGATAAACAGTAAAACCTGTAAACAAGATGATAAAAAGAAGGATTGTGACAATAACTAATTTAATTGATCTTTTAAATAGAGAGAAGCTTAAAAAGGTGAGTATAAAAGATAAATATGAGCCTCTGGAGAAAGTAGTCAATAAGGCTATAAATATTAGAGGTAAAGAAATTTTTTTAAGTTTAGGTGAAATTGTTTTGGTATTAAAAATTGTAAGTAATGATAAAACCAGAAATGCACCCAAAAAATTTGGATCTAAAAAAGTAGAAGCTGTCCTAAAATAGTGTGGATCCCATAGATCCTCTTGTAGAAATCTTAAATCAGGGATGAAAATAAATTGTAAAATTCCTGCTATAGCTAAACTTAAACCAGAATAATGAATGATACTTGGAATTTGATCTTTAAACTTTGGAAAAATTCCTTCTGAAATTAACCATCCTAAAATGATATAAAATAAGAGTCTTAAACTATAAGAAATACTAATTAAATATTGGTTCGGATTCAAAGACAGGGGACTGACGAGAATAGATATTAGACAAACTAAAATAAAAAGCAAAGCAGCTTTGACAAAAAATGGCGGTTTTTTTAAATTGAATTTAACTTTGATTAATCCAAAGATTACCAGTCCAATTACTGTTAAATCCAATACTATCAATCCCCCTTGGGGTAAAAGGGTAATTTTAATTAATTGACCGCATAAAATAGCCAGTGTTATTATCAAACTTACAAAAGTCATGTTATGAAATTATATTCTAATATAAACATTATTTTTACTGTTTGGTTAGCTAGTCTTTTACTAATTTCCTATTTGGGTTTTTCCACATTACCACATTCTGGAAAATTTAGTAATGATTTCTTAAGCAGTTTTTCCAATTGGGATGGAGGACACTTTTTAGCTATTGCCCAAAAAGGTTATCAAGAGAATTTTCAATATGCTTTTTTTCCGTTCTACCCTATGGTTATAAAAACTTTAACTCAATTTACAAATAATTTTTTACTCTCTGGTGTTTTAATAAGTTTATTATCTTTTTATTTTGGTTTACAGATTTTATATAAATTAATTATATTGGATTTTGATAAAAAAATTGCCTTAAAGATTATTGCTGCCTTAGCTTTTTTCCCAACCTCTTTTTATTTTCTAACAGCTTATTCCGAAGGATTATTTTTTCTTTTGGTAGTTTTAACTTTCTATTTTTTGAGAACTAACAAATTATTTTTAGCAACCATTTTTGCGGTTTTAGTATCCGGTACAAGATTGGCAGGATTGGCAGTAGTTTTAGCTCTAATATTGGAGGTGCAACTGACAAGAGGAATTAATAAGAAAAATTGGTTTGTATTATTTTCTCCCTTAGGATTTTTAGCGTATGTTTGGTTTTTATACAATCAAACATCAGATCCTTTTTATTTTCTCACAGCAGAAAGGTATTGGCAAAGAGAATTGGTAGTACCTATTTTCGGTTTTTGGGACACAATTAAGAATGTTACTACACCAAACTTTCTGACATCTCATTTTAATCCGGTTTTAGATTTACTATTTGCAATTTTTGGGCTGGGTTTAGCAATTAGAAGTTTTAGGTTTTTGCCTATTTCGTATTCTGTTTATGCATTCGTTTCAATTGCACTGCCTCTTTTTACTCCTACTTTATCTTCAATCCCAAGATTTTTATTACCTATTTTTCCTATATTTATTCTTTTGGGGCTAATTAAGAGCCAATTTTTAAACCTTTTTTATCCGGTTATTACTTTAATGCTTTTATCTATTTTTACAGTACTTTTTTTCAATGGTTTTTGGGTGGCCTAAAAGTTGTGAATTGATTGAAGGATTAAGGATTGTAGGTAACCTTTCTTGCAATTTCAGTAGTATTGGAAGCTTTACTTAGTGCTTTGATATTAAAGTTATTATCACCCTCATTTAATAATTGTTCAGAGTTAAAATTCCCGTCTTTGTCTACAATAACTTGGCTGTTATTGATAAAAACTGCATTGCCTGGATCTGTTTTGCCGGAGAAGTTTACCTTTTTATCACCGCCTTGAATAATTTTGTTGTCTTCGGGCGAATTTAAAGTTAAAGTAGGCTTTTGATTATCGAAAATTACTTTGATAAGTTTTGAAGGCAAGCTTTCTGTATTGTTTTCATCTATGGTTTTGGCATAAATATTATTAGTCCCCAAACTTAAGTTAATATTTTGGAAGATGAAGTTTCCATTCTCGTCTGCGTCTACTTTTTGCTTGTCTTCATCATCAATATATAGTTTAATTTTGGCTTTTGGAGTAGCGTAACCGGGGATATCAATTCGACCAGAATTTGTGGCCTCATAGGGAATATTTAAAACCGGAGGAGCTAAAGTAGCGTTAGTTTGAGGGGTAGTTACAACTTTTGCTGAAGGAGTAACTATATTTTTAACAAAGCTGACACTATTTATAAGAAAGGGGAGTATCCAGGTTAAAGTTACATATAAAAGCAAGACAATTAAAACCAGGGTAATAATAAAATTTCTTTGGCTGTTGCGAGCAAGCTTGCGGGCAGCCCTTCTGCTTTTATAACTTTGTGCCATATTCCTCAACCTAGATTACCATGAATTTGGTAAAATATCACCTATTGCGCAAGCGGTGGTAGTTCAGTGGTAGAATGTCTCCTTCCCAAGGAGAAGGTCGAGGGTTC
>CAZYBP010000001.1:82491-85981 GCA_964645555.1 uncultured Gammaproteobacteria bacterium | reverse complement strand
CGCCAATTTTTTGGAAGCATTGGGCTATCCAGTTCTACCCTATCATAAATATATTCCTGCGGACCGAGTTGTTTGGCATATTTCCAGGTTGCTTTTATACCTTCAGATAAAGAAGTTTTGTCTTTATATCCTAAATATTTCTTTGCTTGAGTATGATCCGCTACTGCTTCTTTCACTTCCTGTGGTCTTTCATCTAAATAGACGGGAGGAATGTTAATACCGGTGACTTGTTGAATGGTTTTGGATAATTCATTAATTGAATAATCCTTATCAGCGCCAATGTTAAATGTCATAGCATTAAAGTTTCCGAAACCGCATTTAAAAATTGCGTTAACTACATCATCAATAAAGGAAAAACACCTTCTCTGCTTACCGTCTCCATAAATATAATAAGGCATACCTTTAAGTAATGCATTCATAAAGATAGTGACAACATTTCTGTAAGGATCATTCATATTTTGTCTCGGGCCATAACAATTATGCGGACGGGTTATAACATATTCAAATTTATGCACTTTACTTAATATTTTTAAGGCTTCTTCCATGGCAAGCTTACTAACACCGTATAAATCCTCAGGCTCCGGTTTGTCAGTTTCTTTAAAAGGTGTCTGTAGTGATCCATAAACTGCTATGGAGGATGTGACAATAATCCTTTTCATCCCGGCCTGAAGCGAAGAAACGAGAGTATTAATGAAAGTATTCCAATTTCTTGAGGTGATATCTATCGGTGAGAATTGAGCTTTATTTTCTGCCGCATTAGCTGCCAAGTGAAAAACTATCTCAGGTCTAATTTCTTTTATTGCTTTGTCTGCTTTTTGTGAATCCCGCAAATCACAGATAAATAATTTTGCTTTTTGATTAACATTCCCCTTTTTGCCTCCCGAGAGATCATCGATAATAAAGACTTGGTGTTTTGCCTCGACTAATTTGTCGACTAAATGTGAACCTATAAAACCTGCTCCCCCGGTAACCAATATTTTTTTCATGTTCATATCCTCTAAATTAATTCTTTGTTAACATAAATGCAACAGGTGAAAAGGGATACCAGAAAGGTTTTTTAACTCTTGTTGTTTGAAATTTTAGTCCCATTTCATAAAATAATTTTTCCCAATCACGGATTTTTCTTAGGGATAACCGGGCATCTAGGTTTTTGTAGTGTAATTTATTCAAAAGCGGATCGGCAAGTTTACCTATTAAAGTCGATTCGAACTCAAAGATAAGCACTTTTTTTGAAACTCGTATTGCTTCGAATATTAACTGAGCTTGCTTTTCTTTCGGCATATGATGCAGAACATCATTCAGCATGGCTACATTATAAGATTTTGTTTTAAAAGGCAATATATCCGAAGCTAATTTTTTAAAAGGCAGCAAGACATGTAAATAATTCTCCAAATCACAACCGGTAATTTTAAGCTGGAATTGCTTTTTTAAAGCTTCTGATACTATTCCCGTACCGCAACCTATATCTAATGCGCTTTCTCCTTTTTTAAGCCAATGCTGATATGCGGAAATTATTAATCTAGCTCTAAAACCGGATGTTAGATGTGTTATCATATAATCGGTTTCTTTACTTTAACTTGAATTGAAAAATTACGCAATACTTCTAAGATGGACAAAAAGTTTCTCAGTATTTTTCCTTCTAACGATAAATCATATTTGCAAAACGCAATCTTTAATCCTCAAAAAAAAGAGGAATGGTACCCATTTTTTGTAAAATTAAAAAAGAATCTAAGGAAAAAAAATATTGAGATAAACACATATGATATATCAACGGATATATCTCCATATAGATATGTCTTTCTCGATTTACCCTATCCTTGGAAGTGGAGTCTTTCTACTTTTAGATTGTTAATATTAAATAGGAAAAGGAATATTTTGATTTGTACCGAACCTCCGTTTATTATACCTTTTAATTATATGAAGATATTTCACCCATTTTTTTTAAAAATTTACACCTGGAATGACAGATTGGTGGATAATAAAAAATATTTTAAGTTTTGCTTACCTAAATCCAACTTAGGGATTAATACGCAAGCGAAGGCATTTAAAGATAAAAAATTTTTAATACTAATTAATGCAAATAAATTGCCGTTTTATCCGTTTCAGCTACTGAGCTCTTTTGGCAAGGAATTATATTCCGAAAGAATTAAGGCAATTGATTTTTTCGAGAAAAATATCCCTAACTTTTTTTCTTTATATGGCAAGGGTTGGAATAAACCAAAGAAATATAGTTTAAAGGAAAAATTTTTTGGTTTCAAAAAATATTTAACCTATCAAGGAGAAGCTGACGATAAGGTTAAACTATTGTCACATTATAAATATTGTTTGTGTTTTGAGAACATGACAAATGCAGATGGGTATATTACTGAAAAAATCTTTGACTGTTTTAAGGCTAAATGTGTTCCCGTCTATTGGGGAGCTTCCAATATAGAAAAATATATTCCCAAAAATTGTTTCATTGATTTTCGGGATTTCAGCAATTATGATAAATTACTTACTTTTCTTGTTTCAATTGATGAAAATAAATACAATCGTTACATTAAAAATATAGAAAAATTATTAGCTGATAAAAAGTTTACCGACTTTTGGTCAGAAAAGGGCTTTCTGAACTTTTTTATAAAAGATATTTTAGAGATAAAAAAGAAACAATATGCAAATAAGAGTAGTTTGGTTAGGAATCATTAAATTCAGTAAATTTCTAAGATGGATTGTGAGGCGTTTTATTTTAGGGTACCCTTACGAGAGGCCAATGATACTCTATATTTATGAAATGAATAAAAATGGTCCTGGATTGGTTGGGGTAGAAATTGGGGTTTATAAGGGAGACAATGCTTTTTTTATTTTAAAAAAACTGCAGATTAAAAAACTTTTTTTAATAGATCCGCATCTTGAATATAAAGCATTTAAAGGCAATACCGGATGGGCCAAAATTCATCAATCTGAGTTTAATAAACACTTTATGCAAGCCAAGAAAAAACTAAAAAAATTTGAAGATAAAACTACATTTATAAGGAAAAAATCAGAGGATGCTATAGGTTACATACCCAATGATTTGGATTTTGTATATATTGATGGAAATCACGAGTACGAATTTGTTAAACATGATATAAAATTGTATTATCCAAAACTAAAACGGGGTGGCATAATGGGTGGTGATAATTTTGAGTCTATATTTCCAGGTGTGGCGCGTGCAGTTATTGAATTTGCAAATAAGCGTAAGTTAAGAATTCATGGTGCTAGATCCGAGGCAAGTTACGAATGGTGGGTTATAAAGAAATGAAAAAACAGGAATGGGTAAGTAAGGCGAAAAAAATTGCATTTGAGCAGCTGTTTGGTATAATTCCAACTAAATGTTTAAGACGATTTTTATAACAGGTATAACGGGTTTTGTCGGAAGCCATCTCGCGGAGTATGTTTTGAAAAACTACAAAGGTGTAAAAGTTTACGGACTTGTCAGATGGCGATCACCAAAAAATAATATCTCAAAGAT
>CAZYBP010000001.1:0-82481 GCA_964645555.1 uncultured Gammaproteobacteria bacterium | reverse complement strand
TACTATGGAGACCTAGAAGATTACAGCTCTTTGGAAAAAATTCTCTCTACCCTAAAGCCAGATGTTATATTTCATCTTGCTGCTCAATCTTATGTAGACTTCAGCTTTGTTTCACCTATGTCAACCTTGCAAGCAAATGTAATCGGTACAGCCAATTTGCTGGAAGCTATAAAAACTTTAAAATTGAAAGAAAAATACGATCCGATTATTCATATTTGCAGTTCTTCTGAGGTTTATGGACAAGTAAAAGAAGATGAAATCCCAATCAAAGAAACAAATTCTTTCCGGCCCGCATCGCCTTATGCTGTTTCCAAAGTTGGAGAAGATATGCTGGCTTTACAATATTTTTTATCCTGGAAAATAAAAACAATCAGAACGAGAATGTTTACTCATGAGGGACCAAGGAGAGGAGAAGTTTTTGCCCCATCCAATTTTGCCAAACAAATTGCTGCCATAGAAGCAGGTAAACAAAAAAACGTTGTAATGGTTGGGAATTTAAACAGTGTCAGAACATTTATGGATGTACGCGATGCTGTTAGAGCATATTGGTTGCTTGTAAATAGGTGTACCCCCGGGGAAGTTTACAATATAGGTGGTGTAGAAACTATGACTATCGGGGATATGTTAAATAAACTTATTAGTTTCTCCAAAAAGAAAATCACAATAAAAGTAGACCCTAAACGTTTGCGCCCTTCTGACGTTACTCTACAAATACCCTCAGTTGAGAAGTTTTCCGCGCAAACCGGCTGGAAACCAAAAATAAAGTTTGATCAGACATTAAAAGATATGCTCAATTACTGGAGAGATTATTACAAGATTTCCTTATGAACAAAAAAAAACTGGTTTTAAATCTTTACAAAAAAGCCTATTTAATAAGAGCTGCCGAGGAGTTAATCATTAAACATTATGATAGTAATGAAATGAAAACACCCATGCATATGTCTATGGGAGAGGAGGGAATATGTGCTGGTGTTTGTACGGCATTGGAAGGTAACCTACAAGCCTTTGGGACTTATAGAAGTCATGGTTTGTACCTTGCCCTTACAGAGGAAACTGATAGATTTTTTGCCGAAATGTATGGAAAAGTAACGGGAGTTTTAAGAGGAAAGGGTGGCTCCATGCACCTTCTATCGCCTGATGATGGCTTATTGGGAATTTCTGCAGTTGTCGGTTCGACTTTGCCTTTGGCAGTAGGTAGCGCATTTGCCAACCTATATCTAAAAAAAAAGCAGATCACGGCAGTTTTTTTTGGTGACGGAGCAGTCGATGAAGGTGTATTTTGGGAAAGTTTAAACGTTGCTTGCTTAAAAAAGCTACCCGTGCTATTTGTTTGCGAAGATAACGGTTATGCCGTGCACACTCCTCCATCATTGAGGCATGGATATAAAAGTCTAACAAATATTATTAAACAGTTTCCCGTTTCAGTTTTTGAAACAGACTCTACTGATGCGGAGGTAATCTATAAACTGACTATGCAGGCTGCCCGTTCAATTAAAAAAAAGCAGCAACCAGCCTTTTTATATCTGAAATATTATCGCTATCTGGAACATGTTGGTGTCCATGAAGATTTTCATGCAGGTTACCGAAGTAGAAAAGAATTTATAGGTTGGCAGAAAAAAGATCCGGTTAGGTTACTTAGAAACAAATTAAAAGGTCTAAAGGTGAAGGAATCGGATATTGCCAAACTCGAAGAGAGTATTAACAAGCAATTAGAAAAAAGCCTTGAGAAAGCTGTAAAGGCTCCATTTCCCAACTCATCGGAGCTTTTAATAAATACGTTCTATGGATAAACAACCTAAAATAGCTTCAAAAAAGATATCTTACCGCGCTGCAATTAACCAAGCCATTCATCAAGAAATGGAGCGGGATAGCTCAATTTTCATCTACGGAATCGACGTTGCGGACCATAAGAGGATATTCGGTTCGACAGCCGGGCTTTTAGAAAAATTTGGCCCGAAGCGCGTTTTCTCTACCCCGCTTTCTGAGGAAGCGTTGTTAGGTTTTGGTTTAGGAGCAGCTATTAATAAGTTACGACCAATTAACGTTCATATGAGAATTGATTTTTTACTTTTGGCGATGAATCAACTTGTCAATATGTTGGCAAGTTATCATTACGGTTCAGATGGAAAATTGCAAGTGCCGCTAGTAATCCGAGCGATTATCGGCAAAGGTTGGGGTCAATCATACCAACATAGTAAAAGCCTGCAATCATTTTTCGCTCATATTCCGGGTTTGAAAGTGGTTATGCCGACAACGCCCTCTGATGCTAAAGGATTGTTAATATCTGCTATCAGAGACAATAATCCTGTTGTAGTTTTAGAACATAGGATGCTTTATGATGTGGAAGACGAAGTTTCTGTTGATCCGGTACCGGTCCCCTTGGGTAAAGGACAGATCTTAAAAAAGGGAAAAGATATTACTATTGTTGCTACGTCATATTCAGTTGTTGAGGCAATGAAAGCAGCTGAGGTTTTAGGGGAGAGAGGGGTGAGTGTAGAGGTAGTTGATCCACGTTCGATCTTTCCTTTGGATGAAGGTCTTATTATAAAATCCGTTGAAAAAACCGGTCACTGCATTATTGCAGATTATGATTGGATCTTTTGCGGGTTTTCTGCCGAATTAGCTACCAGAATTTATGAAAAGTTATCTCACAAATTAAAATCACCGATTTTACGGCTGGGGTTTGCACCTACCCATTGTCCCTGTACCAGGCCGTTAGAAGATGCATTTTATACGGATGCAATCGATCTAATAAGGGCAGTGGAAAAAAAGCTTAAGCTGAAAAAAACTAATTTATCACAGGAAACTTTTTATAGTTATGAAAATAAATTTAGAGGTCCTTTTTAATGCTAAAAATCCTTCAGCTTAAAGAAACGTCAAGAAAGATCCGACTTAAGTGTTTAGAAATGCAGAAAATTGCCCATAAAGGGCATTTAGGGGGAGCATTATCGGTAACAGAAATATTAGTTGCTCTTTATTACTGTGGTATTGTCAATATTTCACCAAAAAAAATTAAGGATCCCAAAAGAGATAGGATTATTTTGAGTAAAGGGCATGCCTGTTTAGCTTTATATTCCGTGTTAGCAGATAGGAGATTTCTTCCAAAAGCAGAACTCCAAAAATTTGGACAAAACGGCACCTTTTTAGGGGGGCATCCCGATCACAAAACTCCGGGAGTAGAGGTATCTTCCGGATCTCTGGGTCACGGTTTGGGAATCGGTGCTGGCATGGCACTTGCAGCCAAATTAGACAACCTGAAATATTTAACCTATGTTATTTTAGGGGATTGTGAGTGTAATGAAGGATCAATTTGGGAGACTATAACCTTTGCTGCTGCACAAAAGCTTAATAATCTTATTGCAATTGTTGATAATAATAAGATTGGGGCAACCTCCAGAACGCAAAAGCTTACCGGACCGTATCCTTTAGAGGATAAATGGAGAGCTTTTGGTTGGGATAGCCTATCAATAGATGGAAATAATATTTCCGAAGTGATCAAGGTATTGGAAAAATCTAGAACACGTACTGTCAGTAATAAACCGCTTGTAATTATAGCCAATACTATCAAAGGAAGAGGTGTATCTTTTATGGAAGATGATCCAAAATGGCACCACGGTGTTCCGAATGATGCTCAATACGAACAAGCTTGGAAGGAATTAAACAATGAATAAAATAGTTGCCCCAAAAAGAGAATATCAGGACATGCGCGATGCTTTTTTTGAAGAATTGTTCCAAATTGCAGTCAATGATCGAGACGTCATACTGCTAATGGCTGATCAATGGGTTAAAACTATGGAAAAATTTGAAGAGAAAATTCCCAATCAACTAATAAACGTAGGAATCACGGAGCAGAACATGATTTCTGTCGCTGCCGGCCTAGCTTTGTCCAAGAAAAAGGTATTCGTTCATGCCATTGCAAATTTTGCGACTTTACGCTGTTATGAGCAGATAAAAATTGACCTTTCAATAATGAATTTGCCTGTTACAATTGTTGGAATTGGTACGGGGCTTACTTATGGAAGCGATGGGCCAACACATCATGCCAGTCAAGATATTGCTGCGA
The DNA here is from genome assembly GCA_964645555.1 of uncultured Gammaproteobacteria bacterium. Classification (GTDB taxonomy): domain Bacteria; phylum Patescibacteriota; class Microgenomatia; order Daviesbacterales; family UBA10151; genus 2-02-FULL-38-15. Next base: position 78,418 of record CAZYBP010000001.1, on the reverse strand, counting down.
TGCGTGTAATTCCAAAGATAAGGATCCTAAACGCTTCCGATACCGTAAGCTTATCTGTATTTCCCCATTTGGCAATAAAAGCTCCTATGTTGACTTATGTCACCTTTGATAAAGGTAGCTTCCCTGCTCACTACACTAAAAGCCATAATTTTTTCTCGGGGGTACATGAGATTATAAAGGGTAAGGAATTAGTAATTATCTCTACAGGGGTAATGGTTCATCAGGCTGTGAATATCGCAAATGAGTTTAAGGGCAGAGTTGGTGTAATAGATGTCTACCAACTTAAGCCGTTAAATGAACAGAGATTACGCAAGCTACTATCTTCCTATAAAAAAATTGTTGTTTTAGAAGAACACTTATCCTATGGGGGACTGGCGACGATCGTGGCTGATTTAATGGCGGATTATTCCATGAATAAGAAGTTTCTACGGGTTGGCTTACCTGATGAGAATTTATTTGTGTATGGAGACAGGGAATATGTGTATAGTCAAATTGGGATCTCTGCCACCAAAATTATTAGAAAAATTAACAAATTTCTTAAAGATTAATGAATAATAAAAAAACTTTTAATTTAACAACCAAATCATTTGCTAAAATTTTTGATACAAAAGAGGATAGTCTGCCGCTTCTTGTCAAACAGGCAATCAAAAAAGCAAATTTTAAATATAAAATCGTTGAAGGAAGACAGTATAGTGAGGCAATTTTGAGAATACTCAAAACTTTGGACTCGCAAACATTAAAAATCTCTGGTCCTCAGCGGTTAAAGGATTGGGAAAAAGGTTGGAAGGAGAATTTACAGCAATTTAAGCGAGGTAGGCATAATTTAAATCAGCTAATTCCTAAATTTGTCAAAAAGGGCCGCTACATTAGATTCCAGGGTAATTTTATTAAACCTGAAAGTGATTCATTTGAAACGGACTTTGTGATAGTACTAAGATACTACCTTTTTAATAAATACTATGCAAAAACAGATACGCTTTATGAATTTGGTGCAGGAACAGGATTAAATTTGGTCGCGGCATCAGAAATTTTTCCTAAGATCAAACTTATTGGTTTGGATTGGGCGCAATCATCAATAAAGATTATTTCTATTTTAAGAGATAAACTTAAGATTAATATTTCCGCAAAAAAGTTTGATCTTTATTATCCTGATAAAAAGTACCGGCTTAATAAAAATTGTGCAGTTTTAACTATAGGTACCTTAGAGCAACTTGGAGAGAATTTTAAACCTTTTTTAGGTTATTTGCTGAAAAATAAACCCAAAATATGCATCCATATGGAAACACTTTATGAAGACTATAACAAGGATAATCTATTCGATTATTTGGCAATGAAATATTTGGAAAGAAGAAATTATTTGAAGGGATTTTACCCGTTTCTGAAAAGTCTTGAAGCGAAAAAGAAAATTAAGATACTGGAAATTAGAAGGACCTTCGGGTCGTTCTACCATGATGGGTATACTTATATAGTTTGGAGGCCGCTTTAAATGAGCAAATATTTTAAAAGAAAAAAGGTTCTGATAGCAGGAGGCACAGGAATGATTGGGACTTGTTTGGTAAATAAACTTTTACAGCTGGATTCCGAAATTACCGTTGCATCTTTAGAGTCAAAAGAATATGCAGAAAAATTATTCGGCGGAAATGTTAAATTTATCCAAACCGATTTAACCAATTTTGAAAACTGCTTGAAAGTTACCAAAGGACAAGAGTTAGTTTTTAACCTATTGGGCATTAAGGGGTCTGTGGGTATCGGGCAGACAAAAGCAGCAAGTTTTTTAATACCGATGCTTCGTTTCCAAACTAATTTAATGGATGCGTCACATAAAAACGATGTGAAAGGTTACCTTTTTACAAGCAGTATTTGTGTATATCCGCAGTCTGATAAGCCAAAATTGGAGGATATCGCTTGGGACGGACAACCAAAACAAAATGACCGTATCCCGGGACTAGCAAAAAGAATTGGCGAGGTGCAAGCAGAAAGCTATATGTTGGAATACGGTTGGCTTGCTCCCAAAATCGTACGACCCGCAAACGTTTATGGTCCATATGATGATTTCAACCCACCAACAGCCCAAGTAATTCCAGCATTAATTGCCCGAATGGCAAGCGGTGAAAACCCGGTAAAAATTTGGGGGGATGGCAGTGCTTTAAGGGATTTTATTTTCGTAGAAGATGTTGTAGAGGGAATGCTTTTAGCTTTAGAAAAAGCTCCAGCTTGTTTGCCTATTAATTTAGGTACGGGAAAAGGGGTAAGGATTAAAAAGCTTGCCCAAATTATTGCCAATATTGTTCCAACTAAACCTAAACTTGTCTGGGATATAAACAAACCTACGGGGGATCAAGTTAGAATACTTTCGATGCAAAGAGCGAAAGACTTACTCAGGTTTAGAGCAAAGATCACCCTTGAGGACGGCATTAAAAAAACTGTAAAATGGTACCTAAGATCAGACTGGTATGAAAGAAACAAAAAATAATACAAAACGTGAATATCTGCCAACCCTTGCCGACTTAATTGACGCTTTAACGATCAGCCAAATTAAAGAGATAAAATTTCACGATAAAAAGGAGGCCTATGCTGAAGAAATAAAAAAAATATGTCACGATGTTGACCTGATTATTGGCGAAAGAAATGTTAAATTAAATTCTAAGCTCATTAGGATAATTATAGTTATAGCCCAGTTAAATCTTCATATCTGGGAGAATAAAGACAGAATGACAAAAGGGCAACAGGAAAATTATTTAAAACTTTTAAAACTTGCTCACCAACTAAACGGAATACGTAACAAAATGAAAAATAAAATTTCGGAAGAGATTGGTGACAAAGACCCAAGTAAAAAGAGAACAAATATTGAGACGGATGATTTAAAAGGATGGGATGTAAGTGTTGAATAATTTAAAATTCAAAAGCTTAGGAGACACTAAAACAAAAATTCCTTCAATTGGTCTAGGAACCGGGACAGGATTTGCAGATATAAATAAGAAAAGAGATAAGGAATTAATTTATATACTACAAAAAACATTGGATTTGGGGATCAATTTTATTGATACTGCTGAAATCTATTTTGAGGGTCATTCAGAAGAGTTAATTGGCAAAGCTTTCAGGAAAAGCCGCGAAAAAGTTTTTATCGCTACCAAATTTTCACCGGAACATTCGGATTATAAAAAAGTCTTACAGGCAGCAGAAGGTAGTTTGAGAAGATTAAAAACGGATTATATTGATCTCTATCAAATTCATTGGCCTAATCCCATTGTACCTATTGATAAAACGCTGAAGGCTCTGGAAAAATTAGTAAATATGGGAAAGGTAAGACATATTGGCGTATGTAATTTCTCTCTCAGACAACTTAAAGATATACAAAAATCATCTAATTTACCGATTGTCTCCCTGCAAACGGAATATAATTTACTTGAACGTTCTGTTGAACATGAGTTGTTGCCTTATTGCAAAAAAAATAATATTGTAGTTATTGCCTATACACCTCTAAATTCAGGAAATATTTTAAAAGAAGAAAAATACATAAAAATATTTTCAACCCTAGCTAAAAAATATAAAAAAGGTGTATCTCAAATAATTCTAAACTTTTTAATATCTCACCCCCAGGTATGCGCTATACCTGCAACAACAAATCCCCAACATTTAGAAGAGAATTCGGAGTCCATGGAGTTTGCGTTAGAAAAAAAAGACATAAAGATTCTTGCAGGAGTATTTGCTGCAAGGATAAATTACATAGATACCGCCAAAATTAGGGTTGCAATTACTGCTAACCATGCTGTATATCAAACAATTAATCAAGCTCTAGAAAATAAATTAAATTTTTTCCCTTCTCCATTGGTGCTTTCAGAAGATATAAAAAAAGGAGATTTCTTAAAACCCGTTAAAGTAAGAAGGATAAAAGAGCAAAACTTTAAATATGAGTTAGTGGGTGGTAGAATACGCTATTGGGCATGGGTTATAGCTCACCACGGCAAAAAACCCATTCCTGCTATAATAGAAAATTAAAAATGCAAAAAAAAGATTTAACAGGAATTCAAACATATAATAGTGATCATGAGGGAATAATCAGACAACAAATCACGAAGCTTTTTAAAAGCTGTCCTATTCCAGATGACCAGTTAATGTCTAATTTGGGCTTATTTTTAAACTCCAAAAATTTATCCCGGATACTTTTTATGGATCACATTTTTAAATTAATAGTTGATATTCCGGGAGTTATATTTGAATTTGGTACAAGGTGGGGACAAAATATAGCCCTTTTCTCAGCACTTCGGGGAATCTATGATCCGTTTAACAGACACAGAAAGATTGTGGGGTTTGATACATTTAGCGGTTTTCCGGCAGTTAGTGCAAAAGACGGAGATTCCGAGATGATGCTTGCAGGTAACTTAACTTTAACAAAAGGCTATTTTGAATACCTGATGAAAATTATGGAATACCATGAACAGGAAAATCCTCTTTCGCATATCAAAAAATATGAGTTAATAAAAGGCGATGCTACTTTAGAAATAGTAAAATATTTTAAAAAACACCCGGAAACAATTGTATCTTTGGCCTTTTTTGATTTTGATATTTATAAACCGACTAAAAAATGTTTACAAGCCATAAAACCGCATTTAGTAAAAGGGAGTATCTTAGCTTTTGATGAACTTAATGATCCGGATTCTCCGGGAGAAACATTGGCTTTAAATGAGGTTTTTGGACTCAATAACATTCGTCTTAAAAGGCACAAGTATACCTCCCGAACATCGTATTTTATAGTTGAATAAAAAAATGGTTAAATTCTCTAAAACAAAATTGGAAGGCGTTTTGCTTATAAAGTGTGAACCTTTTGAAGATTTTAGGGGAGAGTATCTTGAGCTATTTAATGAAAAAAAATACTTGGAAGAAATTGCCAAAAACTTAAAAGGAACTATTTATCAAAAGGAGGCTTCAAATTTACATTTTATTGAAGACGATATCTCGACGGGTAGCCGTGGAGTAATCAAGGGAATACACGGAGATAGCAAAACTTGGAAACTTATTTCATGTTTATCCGGGAAATTTTATCTTGTTGTATTAAATTACAATCCAAAATCCAAAAATTACGGTAAGTGGGAAGCTTTTACCTTATCAGACAAAAATAGACTCCAGGTTTTAATTCCGCCAATGTATGGCAACGGACATTTGGTTTTATCAGAATATGATATTTACCACTACAAACAATCTGCATATTATAATCCTGCTAACCAATTTACTGTTAAATGGGACGATCCAAGGTTTAAAATTTGGTGGCCAATAAAAGATCCCATACTTTCCCTAAGAGATGAAACCGGCAAAAGGAAGTAATCATCTTTACCCAAAAAAGATTATGTCAAATTCAAATAATCATTTTTTTAGAGCAAAAAGAGTACTGGTTACAGGCGGGGCCGGTTTTATAGGCACTAACTTAATTTTACAATTACTTAAAAAAGGCGCAAAGGTGCGGGCGACAATTCATCAAAAAGCACCCCAAATTAGAAACTCAAAAGTGGAATTTGTAAAAGCTGATTTAACTAAAACATCAGATTGTGAAAAAGTTGTTGAAGAAGTTGACTATGTATTTATGTGTGCAGCCAATACTCAGGGCGCAGCTGTTATTGAAAAAACTCCTCTCGCTCATGTAACACCTAATGTAATTATGAATTCTTTGATGCTTGAGGCAGCCCATAAGGCAGGCGTTAAAAAATTCCTGTTTATCTCAAGTAATACTGTTTACCCACTGACAGATTTCCCGGTCCGCGAAAATGATGTAAACTACAGCATTTATGAAAAATATTTTCCGGTTGGCTGGATGAAGCTTTTTACCGAGAAAATGTGTGAAATGTATGCTACTAAAATTAAAAATCCAATGCTTACAATCGTGGTAAGGCCGGGTAATGTATACGGCCCGTTTGATGATTTTAACTGGGAAAGTTCACATGTAATCCCGGCATTAATAAGAAAAGTCATAGAAAGACACACGCCTTTGGAAGTGTGGGGTGACGGCCGTGATGTGAAGGATTTTATTTTTGTTGAAGATTTGGTGGAAGGATTGATTTTAGCAATGGAAAAAATAGAAAAGTTTGATCAAATTAATATAGGAGGAGGAAAGCCTGTCACAATAAGAAAAGTTTTAAAAGCAATTCTGAAAGCGGATAAATATAAAAACGCTAAGGTTGTTTTTAATAGCTTGAAACCTACAATGATTCCTATCAGACTTATTAATATCTCAAAAGCCAAGAAAATTTTAGGTTTTACCCCCAAAACATTACTTGAGCAAGGATTGCAAAAAACCGTAAAGTGGTATAAACAAAACGAAACTTTCAATTAAGATGAAGGATGTACCATTTGCACTATTAGCAGAGGGACCATTTGATCCTTCTAGTATAACTTTCCGTCACACAGACCAAACTATTGTCCATACACCTGAGCTGGATGAGTTGATTGAAGGAAGATGGCAAAAAGTTTCCGGCGGTGATCCCAACTTTCCCAATACTCCAAAAGTGTTGGTTAAAAGGGTGAGCTCAAAAGGTGACGGATTAGAGATAGTAACAGGCATGACAGACTTCAGAGAGCGTGTTGGAACTCAAAGGCAGGAGGTTGCAGAAAGATTCGGTATGCAATCAGTAGCTGTAACTTTGGGGATAACTGGAGTTATTGAAACAGCTGATAATGCATTAATACTTGCTTCAAGAAAAACACCTCATCGAACCAAAGGCGGTGGATTACATGTTATCGGGGGTATGGCAGATATATCAGATATTGTAAACGATACCATTGATATTTGTGCAATATCAGTACGTGAAACCTCGGAAGAAACCGGTATTCCCCGGCCTCGGTTAGAAATAGTTTCCTGTTTAGGGGTAATGCAGAGTACAGAATCTTATGCTATAGATATTTTACTGGCTTCAAGGACTGATATGTCTGAGAAGGAGATAAGAAGTTTGCAGGGAGATGGGGAAGTTGATTTATTTTTTATTGAAAATTCACCCACAACATTAAGGCATACTCTATTAAGTTATTTAAAAACCGCATCACGTCCAAGTATTGCAGCTTTATATCTTTATGGATTACAAAAATTTGGTCAGGAATGGCGTACAATAGTTGAAGAACGTTTTAGTATAAGGAATCAATTATATAAACAATTTACACCAGAATTAGCAGAAAGGGCTAGAGCACGTTTAGCAAGGAGATTAACTTTCTCGGCTCAAAGTAGGATAAATATTTAAAGGTTATCAAATTCTTAAAATTGATGAACACTCAAATTTCTAATTTATCACAAATAACTGTAGCAATTTTGGCAGGGGGATTTGGAACCAGATTGCAGTCTAAAGTTGCAGGAAAACAGAAAGTTTTAGCAGAAGTGAGAAATTATCCCTTTTTGGAATATTTATTACAGCAGCTTTATAAAGCAGGCTTTAGGAAAATTGTTCTTTGTACAGGTTACTTAAGCGGTCAAGTCGAGAAAACATTCGGGACAAAGTATAAGGATATGCTGCTTTTATATTCAGCCGAAGAAATGCCATTAGGTACTGCGGGCAGTTTAAGGCGTGCCTTGTCCTTGCTGGACAGTGAAACCGTTTTAGTTATGAACGGAGATTCTTTTTGTGAGATAGATTTTAAAAAGTTCTGGCAGTTTCATTTAGACAAGGGTGCTCAAGCAAGTTTAGCCCTTACTTCTGTTTCTGATACCAGCCGTTTTGGGAAAGTAGAGTTAGGAGATGATGATCGTATTGTCGGGTTTGAAGAAAAAAAAGAAGGAAGCGGAGCAGGATATATCAATGCCGGAATTTATTTAATTAATAAAGAACTTCTTGCAAAGCTGCCTGAAAATAGGAAAATTTCAATAGAGCAGGAAGTATTTCCTAACTGGACAGACAAAAAATTTTATGGATATAAGGGAGGTAATATTTTTATAGATATAGGGACACCGAAAACCTATGAACAAGCTGAGCAGTTTTTTGCAAAATTCAAATTTTGAAATGAAAAAGAGAAGATTTATTTTATTGGATTGTGATGGCACAATAATTGTTAAAAAGGATTATTTGTCAAATCCTGACCATGTTGAATTGCTGCCCGGAGTTCCGGATACCTTAAAAGAACTTAAGAAAATGGGATTTGGACTTTTGGTAATAACAAACCAATCGGGGATAGGAAGAAAATATTTTAGTTTTGAAACACTTTCAAAAGTTCATCAAAAACTAATCGATTTACTTTTTGAGAAAGGTGTCAATTTAGATGGGATTTATTATTGTCCCCATATTCCGGAAGATAATTGTTTATGCCGTAAACCAAAGGCAGGTATGGTAGAAAAAGCTAAAACTGAACACGGCTTTGATCCGAAATTATGTTTTGTAATTGGGGATAATAAAGGAGATATAGGATTAGGAAAAAATATCAGTGCAGTAACAATATTAGTCCGTACCGGTCACGGGAAAGAGGTAGAAAGAGAGGTAAATGCTGATTATGTGGTGGATAATTTTGAGGATGTTTTGCCTATTATCAAAGTTAAATTGGCTAAAGAGACTATTAATACCTAAGGGTAAATTCTCTTTTTTTTAATGCTCTCAACTTTCGTAAAAGGCATTATATCTTTTATCCGGTTTATGTTTGTTTTGGATATACCATTCGATTGTCTCTTTAATGCCTTTTTCCAAAGAATACTTTGGTCTAAAGCCCAGTAGCTTTTTGGCTCTTTTCATATCCATCAAGCGTTTGGCATCGCCTTTAGGTTTGGTTTTATCCCAAACTATTTTAACCGGTCCGCCGGGTACCAATTTGGCAATTGTCTCGGCAATCTCTCTTATAGTTACACCTGTTCCACTTCCCAGATTAATTGGAACATTAATTCCTTTTTCCACTGCCAACATCATGCCTTCTGCCACATCTTTGGCATAAATGAAATCTCTGATTGGCGACCCGTCTCCCCAAACAGTAAGAGGATTTTCTCCCGAGATTGCCCTGTTAATAAGCGAGGGAATCACCATAGCAGTTTTGGGATCGAAATTATCAAACGGGCCATATGTATTGGCTGGTCTTACTATGGAGATTTTATCCCAACCATATTCAATTTTGTAACTTTCCGCCTGCAGTTCACCCATCCTTTTAGCCCAGCCGGCAAAGCGGTCATTTTCCGAAGGAAAAGTTTTCCAAACATCGTCTTCATAGAAAACTTTTGCCGGTGCATATACACCAACAGAAGAAGTATATAAAAATCTGGAAACTTTAGCCCGTCGGGCAGCTTCCATCATGTTGGTATTAAAAGTTATGGTCGGAACAAAAAATGAGGCCGGCTGCTTTTGATTGAGCATTGGCGAGCCTTTTATACCGGCTAGATGAAAAACTATATCCTTACCTTTGCAAACATCCAAACAATTGCTAAATTCCCGAAGGTCGGCTCTGATAAATTTAACTCCTTTCGGTGCCCGGCTGGGATCATCCAGGGATACCACTACTACTTTAGCCCCCTTTTTTAATAGAGCATCAACTAAAGGTCTGCCGATTAAGCCGGTCCCGCCTGTAACCAATATTTTTTTGTCTTTAAAAAAGCTCATTTTATCTGTCTACCCTTTTTGACAGAATAATTTTCCTGATCATCAAAAAAAATTATTTGAGATCCCTCACGTTCAAATTTGAAAGGGACATGAATAAGTTTGCTGAATTTTTTTCTTACTTTAACCTGATGGGACGGAGGGACAAAAAGAAGTAAAAATCCTCCCCCACCTGCACCGATTATCTTGCCGCCAGTTGCACCGGTAGATAAGGCATCAAGATAGATATTATCAATAAAGGAATTAGAAATAGAAGAGGATAAGGAGCGCTTAAGATTCCAACTTTCATGTAAAAGCTTGCCAAAATCCCTGATATCTTTTTTACTATTTAAAATATCTAAGGCTTGATTGACCATCCCATTCATGGCAAAAAGTTGTTTTTCTTTTTCTGCTATATTTGGGACAAATGTTTTAGCTACTTCTGAGGCAGTGCGGACAATGCCTGTATAGAAAAGCATTAAATGGTTCTGTAACTCTTCAAAACGCTTTACCGGAATTATAACCGGCTTAACTGAAATCTGTTTATCCTTATGAAAAGTAATCAAATTAAATCCTCCATAAGAGGCTAGTACTTGATCCTGAGAACCCACTGTTTCTTTAAGAACTTTCTGTTCAAGATAAATACTTTCTTCGGCCAACTTGTGTTTGTTGGGCATGTGTCCCTTTAAAGCATAGAGTGCATGCAGTAAACCTACAGTGAAGGCAGAACTGGAACCCAGTCCGCTTCGGGCCGGTAAATCACCGTCGTGATGGATCTCCAGCCCTTGGGGTATTTTCATAAAACGAATTGCTGCACGGACAGAAGGGTGAACAATTGCATTAATTGTTTTGCAATTTTCAATCTTAGACCAGGCAACCCGGTATTTATACCCAAAAAAAGGAGGTAGAAATCTTGCACTAATATAACAATATTTGTTAATTGTTGTTGCTAAAACCGCGCCGCCATTTTTGCGGTACCAGGTAGGATAGTCTGTTCCTCCTCCAAAAAAAGAAATCCTAAAAGGGGTCCTACTGATAATCATGCCAAAGCCTTTTTACCTATTTTCCTGCCCAGGAGATTTTTTGAGGGTCCGATAAATGCATTTTCTACAGTTATTTGAGGTTGCCGAACATATTGATTGTTTAAATTAGAAAGCGGGATGACCGTATCAGTTACTTTAGCTTTGATTGTTTTCCTGCCTATCTTGTCAAAAAAATGATGCTCTACCAACTCACAGATTATATGTTCAACGGCTATATGGGATTCTTGAATATATTGAGTCATTGCAGAGGGGACGCAAATAGCCACATCAACGATTTTTCTTAATTTGCCTCCTTTACCGGCTAAGGCAATGGTATGCATTTTGGCTGTCTTGGCTGCTTCGGCAGCAACCAGTATATTCGGAGAATTGCCACTGGTTGAAATTGCAATTAAAAGATCACCCGGCTTACCTAATGCATGTACTTGGCGTTTAAAAACATTTTCAAAACCCATATCATTGGCATGAGCCGTTAAAATAGATGAATCAGTTGTTAGCGCGAGAGCCGGAAGACCCGGTCTGTCGAATGCCTTATTTAGGATACAAATAAATTCACCGGCCATATGCTGAGAGTCTGCCGCACTGCCGCCATTCCCACAAATCATCACTTTGCATCCGAATTCAAATGTATCTATTATTAGCTCAACAGCTTCTATAATTTGTTCTAAACAGTTCTCAGCTACTTTTCTTTTTACCTCTGCACTTTCTAATAAACGCTTTTGGATTCTATCACGATATAACTTGGAAATTCGAGCCATTGTTTATGGTAAGAATTTATCTTAATAGTGTCTAAATGTCAAATAGAATTTAGGGTATTTGCAACTTGACGAATTATTAGTTGGTAGATACACTTAGTGTCTGAATCCATATGAAGAAAAAGAGAAATAAAAAAATATTGGTAACCGGATCAGCAGGGCTTATCGGTTCAGCTTCTGTTAGATTTTTTGCCGATAAAGGATTTGAAGTTTTAGGTATCGATAACGACTGCCGAAAATATTTCTTCGGGTCTGTAGCCAGCACTGTCTGGAATAGAGAAAAGCTAAAAAAAGAGATTAAAGGATATACTCATTATAATGTTGATATCAGGGATCAAAAACGCATCGAGGATATTTTTAAAAACAATAAGTTTGATTTAATTATCCATACTGCAGCTCAACCCTCACATGACTGGGCTGCCAAAGAACCATTAACAGATTTTACAATAAATGCTTTAGGTACACTAATTTTACTTGAAGCATACAGGAAATTTTGTCCTGAGGCAGTTTTTATATTTACTTCTACCAATAAAGTATATGGTGACAATCCCAACAAACTACCTCTTAAGGAATTAAAAACCCGGTATGAATTGTCTCAGGGTCACAAATATTATATTGGAATAGATGAGACAATGAGTCTGGATAATACAACACACAGTATTTTCGGAGTTTCGAAAACATCTGCTGACTTAATGGTACAGGAATATGGTAGGTATTTTGGACTCCGAACAGGGGTTTTCAGAGGAGGGTGTTTAACCGGGCCGGCACATTCTTCAGCTCAGCTACATGGTTTTTTAGCGTATCTGGTAAATTCTGTTGTTAAAGGTATGGAATATACAATATTTGGTTATAAAGGGAAACAAGTCAGAGACAATATTCATTCATATGATGTGGCTAATGCGTTTTATCATTTTTATCAAAATCCCGGATTTGGTGAAGCTTACAATTTAGGAGGATCAAGGTATTCGAATGTATCGGTTTTGGAAGCAATCGAGAAGATTGAACAAATTACCGGTAAAAAGGCCAAAATAAAATACATTAAAAAAAATAGAATAGGGGATCATATTTGGTATATATCCGATATGTCCAAATTTAAAAAGCATTACCCGAAATGGAATTATACTTTCTCAATGGATAAGATTTTGGAGGAACTTTGCCGGTTTGCTACTCTTTACCCGCGGTAAGATCCATTAGCTTTTGTCTGGCTTCTTTGGTGATATCATGTAAATTGTTATTGTCATCCAAGTAGAACGAATAAACATTACTAATGGGAATGCGTTTTTCCGGATGGCCTCTTGAGACTAAGGATTTGCCGTCTGTAACCGCTGATACAACATCTGGCCATTCATTATCTCCCAAGGCAATGGGCATTTTGTAAAAAGCTTGCTCATCAAAAACTTTATAAAGCAAAGCCATATGGTAAGGTAAGCCAAATTGGATACCACTATAACGCAATCTCTCTTTTTGCGGAGTAGATTTAAAATAAAATACTAACGGTTGATCAGGGGTACCAAGATCCGTAAAGTGAGGAAAGTTTGACCAGATTTTGTCAATAGCTTGTCCTCCATGGACATTGATATTGTCATCTAAATAGTTTCTTGTGGCTATAAGTTGCAGTATCAATATAATTGACAGGACCATAAAAAGATTTACCCTGATTTTATGAGTTTTTCCTAAACCAATAATGCCTGATAAAAATATGGTAAAGCCTACAGCAGTAGGAATAAAATACCTATATTCGGTGGGGAATAAGACTTCCGGATCCCTAAACCAATTTATTATAAATGAGAGGACTATCCAAAAGGTAGAAATAAAAAAAACAACTGATAATTTGGATTCCCGGTTAAACTTAATTAAGTAGGCGGAGAAAATAAGGATAAAGAAACCTAAAACCAATCGCACATTATTTTTATTCGAAACACCGGAAAAATAACTATCGGGAATAATCATTTCTCCGATCATAATAATGGGATTAAGCAAAAACTTAAATTTATTTTGTTCAATTAATGATACGGAAGTACTGATACCATTCCTGATACTAGTCAATCCTCCACCGAGTATTTTAGTAGTATTAGTTCTCGAGTTACTGCCTGTTGTTGTAATAATTATGAAAATAACAAATATAACAGATAATCTTAAAAAGGTTAGTTTAATATTCTTTGATTTAAAATAAAGAAATATTTCCAAAATAATTGTAAAGGGAAACAAGCCAGTCATACGGATTGGCGCAAAAATGTGGGCAAGATAAAAGCAGATTGCAGAATAAATGAATAATTTACGGTTTACTTCTTGTCGGGATTTAATGAAGAAATATAAGAACAATGAAAGATTGGCAATTGCCAGGTATGATGTTAAATTAAATGTCCAATCGGTAGTCTGCAATCCAATAAAAGTGATAGACAAAAATAATGATCCATAGAAGGCAGCCAATTTACTGCCGGTTAAATAGTTCACCAATGGCCAGATGGCAAAAGCGGCAGACAGTCTGAATATGTATGAGAAAAGATAATAAACACTGTGATTTTGTCCAAAGAACTTATAAATTAAGGCCATAGTAGTACCATAAGGGCCATACCCACTTAGAAAATAACTAAAAGGATTGGTTATGCCAGGAGTTGCTTGCGGTCCGAAATAATGCATATACATCCAAAGTTCCAGCCAGTCATCCCCAAACAACCCCAAGGAAAAACTCGGATAAAAAGTAAAGAGGCTAATCAAAAAAATAATGGCAGCTGGAATTAGAAATGACATATTGGTCTTATTTGGAGACTATTTTTTGATAGACACCAGTTTTTACTAAAACAGCTAATATTTTAAGAGCAAGCCAATTGATTGGTTGAATATTATGAAACCTTCTTCCGAAAAGCCGGATAGTTCTTCGAATTAACATATCGGGAATAATCCCTTTGGTGGGGTCATAACGCAGCGGCACATGTCCGTGGCGCCAGGAAAGCGCCAAGCAGGAAGAGTAGGGGTTAAACCTGATTAAATGTCCTAAATCTCTGGCCCTAAAACTAAAATCTCCGTCTGCCACCAGGTCGCGTTTGGTTTTAGGTATCCAAAAAGTTGTCTCATCCCATAAAACCTTTTCATATATTCTTTTTTTAATAATTACTAACTGCCCTGACAGATAGGTATTATAATCCCAGTCTGAATATTCCATCCCGGCTATTTTATAAAAGCTATATAATGGACCTCCCCAAGTCAGCCAGTCTCCCGCCTGTTCTCCGTTACTTTGTCTTTGAACGCAACCGAGCAGCTCAAAAGCATTTCCGTATTTTTTCATGCCCTGATACCAGTTTGAATTTAAAACAAGGCGGTCATGAATCATACAAAGATTTTCATATTTTGCTTTTTCTACTATTAAATTCTTTTTTTTGGTAATCCATCCCCTGTCCGCTCTTTCGCTAAAGGGAATGTAAGTTATATTTTTTTCCGGGCGTTTTCTGTATTTGCCGCAAATGATAATTTCATAATGAGGGATCTTTTGCTTTTTAATTGATTCTATGATCATTTCCATCCAGTCATCCCTGTCTCCGTTTGTGATAATGCCAAAAGACCAGTTATCAATACTGTCTTCTTTTGCAAAAACAGTTTTCTTTTTTTGAATGATCAAACGGTTAATTTCACCTTCTTTGTGTAAGATAATGGTGTAGTTTCCTCTAAATAACCACCAAAGTAATTCTTCTAAAGATATAAAATTAATCTGTTTTGAAGGTTTATAATCAATAGTTAAATACCCTTTGGGCTTTATTACAAAGAAGCATTCTTTTAAAAGAATGGGTGCAAATTTTCTTTTTTCTACAAACTTTTTAAGATGGACATAATCCAAACTTTCTTCCTTAATTTTGGGACTAAGACGAAATAGGTTATCAATATTTTTAGGGATTAAGGTAAGTCCCTTACCTTTAGTAAATGAGCCAGTCATTAATGGGATTATATGATAACTAATTTATGTAAGCAATTGCAGTGTTGTTGGATAATCAGTGCAAATTCCATCTGCAATATCCCAACTGATAATTTCTTGCCAAAGAGCTTTTAATTTGGCTAAATCTCTGGCAGTAGGATGATCTTCATTGTAATGGAGTTCAGGTGAGATAACATCAATCCTGCCCTTGTAAACATTACGTAGGTTCTCAAATAATCGCTTTTTGTATATAGAATAAGGCTTTTTCCATTCATCTGCCCAGACAGAAGTATAAACGGTGCTGAATTCATCTGATAGTACTTGAGAGGGTGTATAAATAGTAGGACTGTAATTTTCTTCACCAACCGATACGGACAAATTAAGCCAGGGAAATTCGCGATGCAATTGTTTAGCTTCTTCCAATGTTGCATCAAAGACAATGCTTGTTTGCAAATTAAATTTTTGCATTCCGTTTGCGATTGCTTCTCCAACTTCGACTCCGCTTTTTGGGTTACTACCTCGTTTAATTTGAAAGGCAATGAAAGGCAGTTGGTTTTTTTGACTATACTTTTGGGTAAGTTCAAAGAGTTCGTCTAAGGCGGGGATTTTAAAACTGGGATTTGTTTTAAAACCAACCTTTTGGATTTGAGAAGCAGTCATTTGATCAATTACACCCTGATTTCCTGAAAACCTAACTATATCTGCGTCATGGATGATAATAAAATTTCCATCACCTGTGAGCCTAACATCTGTCTCAATACCCCATCCGTTTTGGAAAGCTCTTTCAAATGCCTCCAAAGTATTCTCCGGCAATTTATATTGATTTTGCACGGTAGGTATAGGCCCCTCCGGTAGGAATCCCCCACGGTGAGAAATAACTTTTATCTGGTTCACTTAAATGATAATAGCATAGAGGTTTAATAGTACTCAACAATAAATTGTTTAGCTTATAGTTGTACCAAGTATTATATTATGCTAACATACCCTTTGTATGTCAGTTAATCCGGAACGTGCATCTTTACTAAATGAAACTCATGAGAGATTGCAGACCATAGGTCTTTCCGATCCAAGAGTTACTATTGCAGCAGCTGCCGCCATTGAGGGAGCAAGAGAAGTATTGGCTATTCATGGTGCCAGTCCTGAGGTTTTAAAAGTTGAGTATAAAGCTAAAGATGGAGACACTCCTAAAACGGTGGCCGATACTCACTCGGGTACTGTAATCAAGAGATTGATCCGCGATCAGTTTCCGGAAGACAGAATTAATGAAGAAGAAAGCGGCGACGAAAAAGGTACGGCAAGTGAAGGTAATGCTTGGCATGTGGATCCGTTGGATGGAACATCAAGCTACGCAGAAGGGCAGCGTTACTCAACAGTTGGCATTGCTGTTTACAGCAGCAAGAGGCCATATGCAGCTGTTATTTGTCATCCCTTTGAAAGAGAATTAGTTGTAGCAGTGGCTGGAAAAGGAGCCTTTCTGTATAGATTGGCAGGGGAAAAAGAATTAGAAGATCTTTGGGGAAGCCCCTCGGGACTCAAAGTTGAAGGTTTATTTATGACCACTGATTGCCGACAGATAGAGGTTTCCAAAGCCCCAACTTTAGTGGGCGGTATAGCTTACATTGATGCTTTGTTTAATTCAAAAACCAGAGATTCTAAGTTTACTTTTATGGCGGGTTTGGTTGATCTAGCTGGTAATAATTTAGGTTTTAGGATGAGCGGGAGCAATATTGACCAGCAGCTAAAGGTTGCTAAAGGTTCAGCCAGACTAACTTTAACTGATGCAGTAGGAGGTTTCTTTGACCTGGCTGCCGGAGGTTTGGCAATTATTGAAGCCGGTGGAAAATTTACAGATGTTAATGGACATTCTGTAAATGAATCAACTCAGGTTGCGATAGGTACAAATGGTCCTATGCATGATGATGTATTGGAATTGGCAAGAGTTTGCTATCAGGGCTACCAGGGATTTAGATAAAATTTTTCTCAAAATATTCAACATCTTTTGGGGTACCTAAACCCCAAACCCTGGGGGTAATTGCTGCCACAATCTTCATTCCTTTATTAATTAGCCTTTGATAAATTGGTGCCACATAAAATTCTTTTTTGCCCTCATCACCTGTTAAATGATTTTTTAAAATGGCCTCTTTCACTTCTTTAACAAAAACATTGCCATGAGTAAAATAATAACCACCAATATTAGCCAGTGCTCCCTTGGCAGCTAACTCTTTATCCTTTTCTCCTACTGCTGTAATTACGTCAGCTTTCTCAACTAAAGAAAAACTCCATTTTGGGTCCTGATCAGGGGGTTGGAAAACCGGAATGATGCCCGCCGTTTTAGAATCTTTACTGCGGATTTTGTCATATAGGAAACTACCGTCAAAATAATGGTCTGAGTCAGAAATTAAAATATCTTCATCTGTATTTATATATTCTTCAGCCTTCAAGACAGTTTCCGCAGCACCCCTCGTTATTTGATCAATTAAAATTATTTTAATCTGACTGCCAAATAGATTCTTTAATGATTGAGAGATTTTAAATTCATCCTCATGATCCTTACGGCAAATGAAGATGTAACCGGCGGGTTTTACTTTAAACTTTGCAAGGGAATCAATTGCCCAGGCGATCATCGGTTTACCCAGTATTTTAATTAAAGGTTTTGGCTTTTTATATTCAGGATTTAAGTTTGCTGCATCTAAAAACCTAGAACCCTTACCCGCCATCGGAATGATAATTTTCATCTTTTGGTTTTTTGTTCTAACTTAGACAAATATTTATTTAAATCTTCAGGTGTACCCAGGCCATGCATTTGAGATTGTTTTATTTCCCAATTGATAATATTTTTTCCGGCAAGAATCATTTCATTAAAGGTAGGGCAAACATAAAAATCATTATTAAACCTGATATTTTTTTCAATCATAGAGAAAGCGGAGGTTACAAAATCCGAACCCTTTTTAAAATAATAAATTCCAACCGTTGCCTGATCCGATATAACCTTTTTTTCCGCTACCTCTAAGACCCGCCCTTTTTTATCAACTCTGGCATAACTCCACTTAGGGTGTTGAGAATTAAAAGTCATGATTACTCCGTCCGCTTTCGATTTTCTGGCAAACTGAATAAATTTATTGATATCAACATCAATTATTTGGTCGGCATTGGCAATGATTAACTCCGTGTCACTCTTGATGTAATCGATGGCATTTAAAACAGTGCACGCTGCTCCCTGTGTCGGTGCAGTTTGCAAAATTGTAATAAAATTTCCCTTGGCTACATTATTAAATACTTGATGCAGGGAGTATTTATCGAAATGTTCTTTTTTAGGAATCAATATAAATTGATGAATAAATTTAGGAGTTAAATTTTCAATTATTAACTGAATCATCGGTTTGCCGTTAATGTCTATTAAGGGTTTTGGGAAAGTATAACCGGCAGCAGTAAAGCTGGCGCCACCTCCAGACATCGGTATAACAATGTTTAAATTACGGCTGTTTTTCATCTATACTAAGTTTAAATCCAAAAACAATGATAAGTTTACATCTTCGAAACCACGTACTGCAATTACCTTCGCCCCACTTCTTTTGGCAGCTTCTATGCCGTGTGAAGCATCCTCAACAATTATAACTTCGTTTGGAGGAACTTTAAGCTCTTTAAATGTTGCCAAATATATATCCGGCGCTGGTTTAGGTTTATAACCTTCATCATTTCCCATGATAACACTAAAAAAATGATCAATCTTTGCAGACTCTAACATATTCATGACCGAATATTTTTGTGCATTGGAACAACAGGCAAGTTTATACCCTTTATGTTTCAAATTTGTGAGCATGATTTGTTTTTCGTGACTGGGACTGCAAAGTTGTCTGACTCTTTCATCTGTTAATTTTCTTTTCATTACTTTGATAATTTCATGTAAACCCAAAGGAAGCCCTTTTTTCTCCGATAGTAGCTTGAGCTTTTCGGCTGTGGGTAACCCATTATAGGTAGTTAAGTGTTCTTCTAGGCCTAATTCATAACCAAAAATTTTCAGTGCATCATTTAATGCTTCATAATGCCATTCTGTTGCGTCAATTAGCACACCATCTAAATCAAATATTATAGCTTTAATCATGACGATATTATACATATTATATACAATAAAGTAAGATATAATTTAAAAATGGTTTCCATTATAATCACGACTAAAAACGAGAAGGATGTTATCAAAAGACTCATTGATTCGATCAGAAATCAAAGTTATCAGAATTTGGAGATAATCCTGGTAGATAACAATTCTACGGACGGGACCTTTCAAATTGCTAAAAAAATGGGGATAAAAGTGTATACATTTGGTCCCGAAAGAAGTGCACAGAGAAATATGGGTGTAAAAAGATCCAGTGGTAAATATTTGATGATTTTAGATGCAGATATGGTTTTACAAAAAGATGTAGTAGCAGAATGTGTTGCGGAATGCGAGAAAGATTCAAGCATAGGCGGAATAGTTATACCGGAACAATCAATAGGTGAAAATTTTTGGGAAAAAGTAAAAGCCTTTGAGCGCTCCTTTTATAACATTGAAGGCGATATTACAACTGATGCTGCCAGATTTTTTACCAGGGAGGCATTTAATAAAGTAGAGGGATATGATGAATCAATTACCGGCCCGGAGGATTGGGATTTTCCCGAAAATGTTAGAAAAAATGGTTTTAAGCTCGTGAGAATAAAATCTAAGATCTATCACTATGAGAGAATTCCTTCGATACGTAAACTAATCAGTAAGAAATATTATTATGCTCTAAAAAGCCATCGGTATTTAGGGAAGAATAATATTTCCGTTTTCAGTCCTAAGACTATTTATTTTCTAAGGCCTGTTTTTTACCGTAACTTTAGGATTTTATTTTCCCATCCGGTACTAGCAATAGGGATGTTTTTTATGTTAACTTTAGAGCAAATAGCCGGCGGTTTAGGTTATATAAAAGGCAGATTAGCAAATGAAAAATAATTTCTCTCCCAAGGCAGTAATACTTTCAATAGGTTTTAGGCCAAACATTGGTGGTTTGGAAACTCACTTAACGGATTTAACAAATGAGCTCAAAAAAAAGTATCAACTGTTGGTAGTTACTTTGCCGCCTATTTCAACGAGGGTGTCGGCGCCAATGCTTGAGAATGATGAGAATTTGACTATCTGGAGAATTCCCTGGTTTGGAAAAAACCTCTTTCACAGATTATTAAACTATCCTCTGCTGGAATTTTTCTATTTAACCCCGCCTCTTTTTGCCGGCCTACTGATTGCTTTAATTAAATACCCCTCAATAGAAGTTGTACATGTTCAAGGTATAAGCGGAATTGTGGCAGGAGGAGTTTTAAGTAAGCTTTTTGGCAAAAGGGTACTTATCAGTATGCAATTTGTTTTTCATTTCAAAAAGAATTTCTTTGGCTGGTTTTCCAAACAGATGCTTAATATTGCAGATAGGGTCTTGTGTGTGTCATTGGCATCCGAGCAGGAAGTAAGGGAGTTAGGTATTCCCGAGAGTAAAATCGGCAAGTGTGCTTATTGGATAGATTTGGATGTTTTTAAACCTACGGATAAAAGGGTTGCTAAAGATAAACTAAATTGGGAGGATAAATTCTCTGTCCTGTTCATCGGAAGATTAATAGAAGAGAAGGGAATAGGGCCTCTTTTGAAAGCTGTATCCTTGCTGCCGGGGCAAATTCAACTTTATATTATTGGTGATGGTCCGTTAAAAGAAGAGATAGAAGGTGTGGCTAAAAAATATCCTAATTTACATTTTTTGGGAAAAATTGATAATACTTTAACACCAATTTTTTTCAGTGCTGCAGATATAGTAGTGGTGCCTTCCTTTGAAGAAACTTTAGGCAGAGTCAGTATGGAAGCTTTGGCCTGTAAGACACCTGTTGTCGCAGCCAGTACCGGCGGGATAAAGGAAGTTGTTGACGAGACGGTGGGAATATTGGTTGATGTGGAAGCGAAAGCTATTGCAGATGCAATAATTAAATTGTATAAAGATGAGAATTTATACAAAAGATTACAGCAAAACTCCAGAGGTCATATAGAAAAACTTTATAGTAATAAAAACGCTAGTGTTTTTGTCAATGAATATGAAATCAAAGCTTAATAAAAGAATAAGCAGACTACTTGAAAATACAGCTGATCTTTCGCTAAAAAGAAAAGCCAGAAGAATTTTAACAGAGCTAAATCCCAAAACGAGCGATAGGATATTGGATGTTGGTTGTGGTGATGGGTACTATATTTTACTTGCCTCTCAGCTGGAAAAAATATTCGGTGTGGGTTTAGAGTATGATGCAAAAAACTTACTTGCGGCTGAAAGGAATTTTAGTAATTTAAAAATTAAATATAAGAAAGTTACCAGCTGGGAAAAAAATATTAAAAAAGGAATCTACTTAATAGAGGGCGATATTGTTAAAATGCCGTTTGAAGATAATTTTTTTGACAAGGTGGTTATGAGCGAGGTGGCTGAGCACTTACCTGATGACTTAGCAGGATTAAAAGAAGTATACAGGTGTATGAAAAAAGAAGGAATACTACTGCTGACTGTCCCAAACAAAAACTATCCTTTTTTATGGGATCCGGTTAACTGGGTTTCGGAAAGATTGTTAAACTTCCACTTTAAGAGTGGTTTTTTAGCGGGTATTTGGAATCAGCATCTTAGATTATATAGCAAAGATGAGATTGTCAGTGTAGTAAAAAAGGCAGGATTTAAAATTAAAATATTGGAAGTTCAGACCAGATGGTGTTTGCCTTTTAATCACTACCTAATTAATTTAGGAGCACGTTTATTAGCCGGTAATAAATTATCTAAACAGTTTGCCAGGCAAGCTAATAAATTTGAACACTTTGATGTAAAAAAAAGATCTTCGCTGATTAAGTTGTATTATGCTCTAGCAGAGTTTGCAGACGGGTTTAATGGATGTAATCATCCGTCAACTGGAACAACCATCTTTATTAAAGCCTACAAATAATTAAAACTTTTTATATTCTTTTCCAGGCTGAGGCAAACATATTAGACCAAATAAGTTCCGCGTTAAAATCCAATTTTTTGCCCGGGCCCAAGACATAATAATCGTAAACCTCTCCTTCTTGCACCTGTCTTCTGGTAAATTCCGTTTCGATCACCTGATAGGTTGTTTGTGAAAGATTCATTACCAGATTGTGTTCTCCGAGGCTAAAAGTTGTTGCCATTCTGTACCAGAATGAGAGGAGTTCTGGAGTGTCTCCATAATCACTTAGATAAACTGAGGACTCTTTTGGTACGAGTGTTTTTAATTGGTCCAACCTGCCTTCATTTATCTCCTTGCCGCCTATACTTTCATTTAAATATTGAGGCAGTACTTGTAATATTTCATAAAAGACACCATTACTTTCAAGCCGTTTCAGAATCTGAAAGAAATTAGGATTATTTAATTCCTGTTTTCTGAAATCAGGAAGTTGTTTGTAGGCAGGCGATGACGATTCTATATAAACATAACGGGTTTTCGTTTTGGTGAGTAAAGACGGATTTAGAGTTAGTGCAAGATCAAAAAACTCCATACCCGGTTCTTGCCGGTTAACCCTGACATATTGAGGACCTAAGATAGTATATAACCCGTGATATTGAAAATTAAGAGAGCCTCCGGGAGAGGGGAAGCCGGCATCAAGCACAATGATTCTTTCGTTGGGGGGAATATTATCTCTGGCCCATATACCAATCTCATCCGGAATGGAATTCCGCGGGGAAAGTATAATGCTTGGTTTTTTTTCTCGAATACCCTCATTAATATTTTTATCTTGATAATAAAGATCAGAACTAATAGTTGGTATCAGTATGAAAACTATAAATAGGACTAAACTTATTAGGTTTTTCTTTTTGGAGGTTTTTTTGAGCAGGTCGATAATCAGATAAAAAATGCCAAATCCTAAGGCTATGTATCCGAAACTATGCAGTCTTATATTGCACTGGGTACAATATTTATATTGAGCAGTCAAAAACAATGTAAAACATACGGCGGCAAATAGGGCTGTTGAACCGGTGAAGGGTTCCTTTTTAATATACGAATAAATTACCAAAATCAGTATAAACCAGAGCGGCGAGGGTACAAACCATCCGGAAAAAGGAAACCATAGATTGGATTTAAAATAAATATCTTTGAATATATTAGTACTGATGAAGGCATCCTCACCAGCCAACGGGTTAACAATCCTGTAAGCTTGCGACTCTCTTTTGGCGCCGAACATATTATCGGTGACAAAACCTCCCTGGAAAATAACAATAACAGTTGTCAGCATTATGACGACAAACAGCAGTTTCCTAATTTTGGCGATATACTCTAGTTTAGGAATGAATGAAAAAAGCGACAATATAAAAATAGAAACGACAGTCAGCATCAGCGGTAAAAACAGTGATTCTTCAACCAGGGCGGATATAGACAAAAGTATTGAAAGGGAAATAATTTTAAGCAAATTCTTTTTAAAAGGAGTGCTCATAAAATATAAAAGTGTTAAAGCAAAACCAATACTTAGTGATCTGGCGGGTAAATAGCTTAGGGAATTTAAGTCAATCAAAGATGCGCCTGCGTCTCCTTTAGCCAAAACAAAATCCTTCAATTTATAAATTTCAACCAGTTGTGGTTGAGAGGAAAAATTAGGTAAAGCTACAATAATCACCCCGTATGAGATGAAAAATATTATCACAGAGACAATTGCCCAAATTTTTGTATAGTTTCCCCCTTTTTTCCACAGCAAAAATATCACCATTAAACTACCTGCCAGAAGCAAATAAATATTAAATATTGTGTGAATTAATAGAAAAGTTGCTCCTGTCAGCCTATATAATGCCCCTTCCAGAAAATATGCCCCAAGATGATAATTCGGAGTCAAATCAGGTTGCCAAGAAGTCATCAACGGTTGATTTCCCCGGGCAAAGCTTGCTGCATATGCCCACTGCATAGAGGAATCCGCAGCCGGGAGTACAGTAAACATTCTCAGGATTGATAAGATTAAAATTACAGAAATTATCAGAAGGACCAAAAATTTATTATTTGAGGATAAGGGGCTTAATTTAATCCAACCGGATTTATATTTTAGAAAAACAAGAGCCGTCAGAAATATTAATCCGATGGTAGATATACTGATGCCTGCTAGCCCGGGAAAAATCTTGGAAACTAGATTGAGCAAAAAGATATAAAAAATTGCTCCAACTATTTGAGAAACAGGCAGTAATATAAATGAATCAGTCTCTTTAGTGATTGTTCTGACAATCACAAATCCTGATAATATGATAATGAGAAAAAGAGCGATTAAAAAAAACATTTAAACTAGTGATCTTTAAAATATTGTAACATAGATAAATATTCTGTTAATATTCAGATTAATGAATTACCCCGCAGCAGGTCTTGGACACTGAGTGCTCAGACCGAAGGGCTGCTCGGTATTATGTGACAATAAATCATGAAAAACAAGAAAAGCCCAAAAGAGATAGCGTCTACCAGAGAAATAATCATTACTACCATTATTGTAACTGATAATGATGGTCAGGTGGTTGGAAAGATACTCAAGAAAATAAACGAAGTTCTGTCAAATAACTATCAAAATTACGAAATATTAATAGTGGATAATAATTCCAAGGATGATACAGTGAGTAAAGTCCGAGCTTTACACCGTCAAATTCCCCACATTAAGATTATTAGATTATCAAAAGCAACAAGTACCGATATAGCTTTTTCAGCGGGATTAGATAATTGTATTGGAGATTATGCTGTACTTTTAGACATTAAAGTAGTGTCACCCAGTGCAATACTTTATCTAATAGATCCGCTTTTGGAAAAGTACGACATTGTAATTGCCAAATCCGTTGAAAGAACCATAGCGAAATGGTCTCTTAGCGGACTATTTTTATCAACCATTGAAAAATTGTCAACTCACGGATTTAGTTATGAACCGATTCACCTTCTGGGAGTTAATAGAAAGGCTATCAATTCGATAACCAGAATTAGAAGAAAAAGCAGGAATCTTAGTTATATCTCTCATCTAATAGGTTTTAGAAGATTGATTATGGAATATAAGCCTTTAATGGGCAATATCAAAGTTAAGACTCCAAATTTTTTTGAGATATTACTGATAGTAACAGATATTGTTATCTCAAACTCTTTCAAGCCGATCAGAATATTAGCAACAGCCGGGATGATCATCAGTATGGTATTTTTGATGTACGTTATTTTTGTTGTCATATCAGCTGTTTTTTTCAAAACTTACTTTGCACCAAAAGGATGGGTAACTTTGGCTAGTGTGCTTGGAGGTATGTTTTTTCTTTTATTCTCACTTCTGACATTAATCTCAGAATATATAATAAGAATCTTAAATGAATCCCGAAATGAACCGTTATATTTTATTGCTGATGAGATGGACAAATCAGTTATTAATTTAAATAAAGATAAGCTTAATGTGGTATGAGTAATCTAAACGATCAAAATTGGCAATTGCCTAAGTTTACTGTTGAGGAGTTTAGGAAAAGAAAGACAAAATATTGTCTTTGCATACCTGTTATTAATGAAGGTGAAAGAATCAGGAAACAATTATTTAAAACTAAGAAATATGCTAAATTAATAGATATTCTTATTTTAGATGGTGGCAGTACTGATGATTCTTTAGATAAATCCTTCTTGAAAGAAATGGCGGTGAGGACATTATTAACAAAGACATCACCGGGCAGACAAAGTACACAATTAAGAATGGGTTTTTCATATGCTTTACGTGAGGGATATGAGGGTATTATTACTATAGATGGTAATGGTAAAGATGGGGTGGAGGCTATACCAGCATTCATTAAACAATTGGACCGGGGATTTGATTATATCCAGGGCTCCCGTTTTATGAAAGGGGGCAAGGCGATAAATACACCGCCTCTTAGGTGGTTAGGAATAAGGTTTTTAATTTCTCCTTTTCTCAGTATAGCTTCCGGATATTGGTTTTCAGACATAACCAATGGTTTCCGTGCTTACAGTAAAAGAGTTTTACTTAGTCCAAAAGTTAAACTGTTTAGAGATTTATTCATTAAATATGAATTGCTTTTTTATTTACCTGTTAAAGCAGCTCAATTGGGGTTTAAAGTAACAGAGCTTCCAGTTTCAAGAGCGTACCCAAAACATGAGATACCGACAAAGATTAAAAGTGTAACAGGACATCTGGATTTTCTAGTAACTGTTATAAAAACTGCATTTGGTACATATAATCCTTAAAGGTTTTTATCAATTTCTTCAACAACGTCATAGATATTGTCAATCTTTGCACCCAAAATTACATGGAAATTTTTTATTACATAATCTTTTTTAAATAAAATAGGTCTGGCGTCAGTTATTTCATCTGCAATAAGGACAGATTTTGTTTCATAAATAGATGTTTTATACTTGACTTTGCTTAACTCGGGAATATAACGTATTGCATCTTTAATCATAAAAGTGTATTCAGAGTTTGGTTTTGTGGGGTTATCTAAGTTATCTAAAGTAGAATAGTGTGGTGTATAGCGGACATGGTGAATTGTATGCATCTTTAGATCGGGGAAAGGCATTATAGAAAAAAAGGGTCCGTCCATAACCGTAATACCCATATTTTTTAATCTTCCGGGCATTTGAATAAGAGGCATTTCTGTCAGCTCGTGTTTTAAAGGTAATTTAGGTAAAGAAGAATTAGTTAAAATCTGATTAATTGCCGAATAAGTGCAGTTATAAACGCTTTTACTATTTATAGTGATATCATTTTTAAGATATAAAGTTAATAATTGTCCTGCTGATGTAACTTTAGTAACTTCTTTTCGATAGATAACCTTTACTCCGGCTGAGAAGAGTTTTTTCTTGAGAATATCCCGTATCTTTCCGGCATTAAACACTGCCTCATCAACTACAAATACTTCCTCAATGAGTCTGTCGTTAAAAAGCTTACGGATGTTATCAGCTGCAGGCGAAAGGGGGATTCCGATTGATTTACAAAATTTAACATACTGGCCGGCTGTAACTTTTGAATTATTGGCAGCGATGGCATAAATCATTAAGTATTTATCACAAGCTGCATCTTTAAAATCCGAGATAAATCGGGAATAGTTTATGTGTGATCTTAAAGCAGTCATATGGCTTCTGGGGTAATGATAGCCGTTATGAATTCTTGCTTGATTATTATAAGAAGCTTTCAGTAGCAAGTCAGAGCCTTTTTCTATCAGAAGTACCCTTTTAAATTTTCTTTTTAAAAAAAGAGCTATAATGCAGCCATAAAACCCCCCGCCTATTACTACCGCATCATATGTATTTTTGTTAAGCATGAAAGTTGAGTATATCAAAAAAGTAATTCTTGACACCAATTTAGGCTAAAGCTATACTAACTTCACTTCAGATGCCAATTAAAGTTATAAAAAATAAACCTGAATTTACCGACGAGCGAGGTTACATTACCCGGTTAATAGATCAAGACAAATA
The DNA here is from genome assembly GCA_964645555.1 of uncultured Gammaproteobacteria bacterium. Classification (GTDB taxonomy): domain Bacteria; phylum Patescibacteriota; class Microgenomatia; order Daviesbacterales; family UBA10151; genus 2-02-FULL-38-15. The sequence continues at coordinate 50,742 of CAZYBP010000001.1, read as the reverse complement.
TCCCCTCAGGGCTGTGTTATATATTGTCAGCAAAAAAGGTAGTACCCGTGGTAACCACTATCATAAAACAGATGCCCATTTTGTGTATTGTTTATCAGGTAAATTCCGCTATAGCGAAAAAGATATGAGTAAGAAAAATTCAAAGAGAGAATCGGTTATCTTAAAACCGGGGGATTTGGTTTTATCACGTCCGATGGTCGCGCACGCTATGGAATTTTTAGAAGACAGTGTGTTTTTGGCATTTACCACAGAGCCGAGGGAGCAAGACAAATATGAAGGGGATCTTGTCAGATTGAAATTGGTATGAGCAATAGATCAGTTGTAAATGATTTAAAGGTAGTATTGGATGATATAAAAAAAGAGGCCAAATTACTGGAAGGAAAGACTATTCTAATTTCCGGAGGATCAGGTTTTATAGGTACTTATTTAAACGCAGTACTTTATCTTCTCAATAAAAACGTCTTAAAAGAAAAATGCAAAGTTATTTCTTTAGATAACTATATAACCGGCTCAAGAAAAAATTTTATCATCGATATAAAAGATAAAAGATTTAAATTTTTACATTCAGATGTCAGGTTGCCACTTAATCTTGATGAAAAAATTGATTATATAATCCATGCTGCGGGACTGGCATCACCCTTTTATTATAAAAAGTACCCGTTGGAAACAATCGAAAGTGCAATTTTAGGAGCCAAAAACCTTTTGGAATTGGCACGCCTTAATAAAGTAGAAAGTTTTTTATTTTTTTCATCAAGTGAAATATACGGAGATCCCGAAGGTACAGCCGTTCCTACCCCGGAAACATACGCCGGACGTGTTTCCAGTGTTGGACCTAGGGCTTGTTATGATGAATCAAAAAGATTGGCAGAAACTCTATGTATGATTTATTATGACATTTATAAAGTACCTATTAAAATTGTTAGACCTTTCAATATTTATGGCCCGGGCATGAGACACACAGACTACCGTGTTATCCCCACATTTTTATATCATGGTTTGAGGGGTAGAAGTTTACCCGTTCATGATAAGGGAATTCAAACACGGACTTTTTGTTATATCACGGATGCCCTTACTGCTATTTTTAAAGTTTTGCTTTTGGGTAAAAATGGGGAGGTCTACAATGTTGGTAATAATCAGCCGGAAGTAAGTATGTTTGAGCTGGCATCTACGATTTGCAATTTACTGAAAAATGGCGCCAAACCAAGACGTAAAAGTTACCCAAGACATTATCCGGCAGGTGAGCCTACCAGACGTTGTCCGGATTTAACTAAAATAAAAAATGATGTCGGTTACTATCCAAAAGTTGGTTTAGAAACGGGACTTAAAAAATCTATAACCTGGTTTAAATCGGAATATAAATTCAGTTAAAATGAAGATACTTGCTTTGATAGGTGCAGGTCAGTGGGGAAGAAATTACGTAAATACAATAAAGTCTCTTCCGGGTTGCAAACTAAAGTATATTTGTGCGACAAGCATAAAGACACTTAACTCATTTGACAGTGATTATATTAAACTAACAAATTACAAAAGCTTATTTAAATACAGCGATATCGATGGTGTGATTATAGCAACTCCCGGCTCTACCCATTTTAAGATTTCATCCGAGTTACTTAAAAATGGTTTCAACCTGCTGGTAGAGAAACCGCTTACTGTAAATTATCAAGAAGCTCTAAAGTTAAAAGATATTTATGACAATCTGAAGAAAAAGCCTGCTGTACTAGTAGGATATATAGATTTATATAATCCCCCCTTTATTAAACTGCAGGAATACACTAACAGCATTGGTGAGATCCGCTACATAAGCTTTGAAGGATTAAATAATGGAGTGTTCCGCTCTGATATGTCTGTTATCTGGGAATGGGGACCTCACGGAGTTTCAATGATATTAAAAATCTTAAAACTAAAACCTGAGGAAGTAACAGCTTGGGCCGTAAGCAGTTTGTATCCAAACAGTAAATTATATGATATGGCTTTTATCCGCTTGGTTTTTCCAAACGGAACAGTTGCATTTATTAAAGTGAGTTGGTTATCTGCTGTAAAAAAAAGGGAATTGGTTGTGGTAGGTACGAAGGATACAATAATCTATAATAATTTAGCAGAAAAAAAGTTAACCTACTTCAAAGATATGGGGCCTGAGTTTTTAAAGGGTGAATTTAGACAAAAAGAACCTAAAATAAGTTACCCTGCATACAGCGATGATTTACCTTTAGGGGCGGAAGTACTAAACTTTCTTCAAGTTATTAAAGGAGAAAAAGACCAAACGGATATAAATCAGGCATTACTGGTGAGTAAAATACTTGATTTAGCCCAGCAGTCTATAATTAAAAAGACTCCAATAAGGTTTTGACACTATGACTTTATCTATAAAAAAAATATACAAAAAAAGTAATGTGTGTCTTATCTGCGGAGAGAAGAAATTAACTTGTTATTTATCGCTTGGCAAAGCAGCTCCGGCTAATTCTTATCTGACTGGAAAGCAACTTAGACAAAAAGAATTTAAAGCCCCTCTTGAAGTTTATTTTTGCAGAAACTGTAAGTTAGCCCAGCTTTTACATATAGTAGACAGGTCGGTCATTTTTAGTAATTATGCCTATTTTTCTTCAACCTCACCGATGCTTGTCAAACACTTTGAGGAATATGCCAAAGAAGTTTTCAGCCGCTTTCCGGATCAATCAAGGAAACTCGTTGTTGATATAGGAAGCAATGACGGGGTTTTACTCAAGCCGTTTAAAAGATTAGGAGCCAGAGTTTTAGGAATAGACCCGGCAAAAAATATCGCCAAAATTGCAAATAAGGAAGGTATCGAAACTATTGCCGATTTTTTTGGTAAAGATAAAGTACCAAATCTTATAAAGAAATACGGTAAGGCTGGAATTATTACATCAAATAATACCCTCGCCCATACGGATGTTTTACATGATATTTTCGAAGGTGTAAAAGATTTATTGGATGATAAGGGTATTTTTGTTTTTGAAGTACAGTATTTGGCAGATTTATTAACACATAATGAATTTGATAATACCTATCATGAACATATTTGTTTTTATGCAGTTAGGCCGTTAGCCTATTTATTAAATATGCATTCAATGAAAATAATTGATATTATTCATACTGATACTCATGGAGGGGGGATTATGGTTTTTGCATCCCACGCACTTGCCCCATTACCAGTAGGTAAAGCTGTTAGTAAGTTTTTGAAAAACGAAAAAAAATTAGGTCTTGATCAATTGTCAACATATAGAAAATTTGCCCAAAGGCCTCCGCTTGTAAAAAAGAAATTAACCGAGATGCTTGGGGAGTTAAAGAAAAAAGGTAAAAAAATTGCAGCGTATGGAGCATCGGCAAAAGCAACGACTTTACTACAATATTGCAATATTGGTCCTAAGGTGATTGATTATATAACTGATAGTGCCCCTTCCAAGCAAGGAAAGTTTACGCCGGGTAATCATATCCTGATTGTCAAACCGGAAATTTTAAAAAGTAATACACCGGACTATATTGTAATTACAGCATGGAATTATGCACAAAATATTATGGAGAAAGAAAAGTGGTTTAGAGAGGGGGGAGGTAAATTTATTATTCCCATCCCTGAACCTAAAATTATCTAGTTTTTATAATTGAATTTTAATCTTAACGTTCCGATAATAGCCATCTTAGATAAAACCAGGCCGTGTTTGAATATTTTCATTTTAGATTCCCCGGCAACTCTTTTGCGGTAATGTACTGGTATTTCAAGTATTCTCAGGTTTAGTTTAGAAGCTCCGAATAAAAGATCAAAATCCCCCCACGGTTCATTACCCATTTTGATTTTTTTGTAGTCTTTTTTAAACAAAGCTTTTGTCCCGCATAAGGTATCGGAGATAGGTGTACTAAGTATCCAACTAAATACCGTACCGCAAATCTTATTACCAAATAAATTTAACCATTTCATAGCCTGATTTTCCATCGGATAAATCAGTCTTGTGCCGTTTGCAAAATCTGCTTTGTTTCCGGCTAATACGTCATAAAATAAATGTAATTCCGATTCCGGTACTGTTCGATCAGCGTCCCAAATCATAATGATTTCTCCCTTTGCTGCATTGAATCCTTTTTCTACTGCATAAGCTTTACCACGGTTTGGTTTATAGGAAATGATTTTGACAAAGGGATTTTTTTTGGCCATTTTTTTGGCCTTTTCTAATGTGTTATCTGTTGATCCGTCATCAACAATTATAATTTCTGTTCCTTTGCCGATCTTGGGACATCTTTTTATACAATTTTCAACATTATCTTCCTCATTAAAGCACGGTACTATAATGGAGCAGGATAAAGGAGAAGGTTTAGTAATTTTATCAGGAGTAAGTATTATATATTGAATAAGACCGAGTCTTCTTAAAATGGGAAGGTTTACAGATAATTTGTTTATGAAGTTTGATACAAGAGGTATATCTTTAGGCATGATTACCCGATAACCCCTTTCTAAAACTTTAAAGTTAGAAATAGTAGCGATATGTTCTAGTTGATTGAGTGAAATCCAGGTATAAGAAACTTTGAGAGTTGTTAACTTTAATACTCTGGCGATATAAATTATCAGTTTCCATAATGAATTAATTGATATTAGGGCAATTCTTGTTTTGCGTTTGGATTTTTTATGAAGTTTTTTAAAAAATTTTATGAAATCATCTTTTCCTTCTTCTAGTTCCAATACTTTCAGATTGGGGTCATTATATGATTTGATAAAGCCTTTTGTGTATTTACTGTAACTATTCATACAAATCCTTCTTGGTGAAAAACCGTATTTTAAAGGCAACTTTTGTTGCCCAAATTACATCAATCCAATTTATCTTTTTGCCTTCTGAATATTTTCTAGGATGGTAGGAGATGGGAACCTCTATTATTTTATAACCTTCTCTACCGAGCTTAGAAACCAGTTCAGCATCAATTTCAAAGCCATTACTTTGTAAATTGATTCTCTGCCAGATTTTTCTAGGTATTAATTTATAACATGTATAACTATCCTGCAACTGCAATCCAAAAAGCGAAAAAAAGAGTAAATTTAAATACCAATTTCCAAGTTGGGCTAGAATATAACCCTTTTGTTTATTGGCGGATCTATTGCCAAAAACAATACCATCCGACGCTCCTTCGGCTTTTTCATATAATCTAACAATTTCTTCCGGGTAATATTCTAAATCTGCATCCTGAACCAAAACATATTTACCCAATGCCTGACTGAGTCCTGTTTTTATGGCCATTCCTTTACCAAGATTTGTTTGATGGTGGATTATGGTAACTGACGGATACTTTTTGCTTATTTTACCTAAAACTGATTTAGTTTTGTCTTTTGATCCGTCATTTACGACAATTAATTGTTTTGCGAGAGGTAGACTGTGACACCTTTTAATTATTAACTCTATTGTTTTTTCCTCATTGAAGACCGGGATGATAAGAGAAAGACCTTGTTTGATGTTTGTCATAGTTTAAGATAGCTTGGGTGGCGGTGGAATAATAAATCCAAAGTAAAGGATTGACCGGAGATATCCTAATCCGTCTTTTATTAAATTAACTTTTGAATTCTCGTGCACCCTCCTATGATACCGGACAGGAATTTGAGCTAATTTATAGCCCATTCTAATTGTTTTAATAACCAGCTCAGACTCGTACATAAAACCTTTCTCTTCTAGCTTTAAGGAAAGCATAACTTCTCTCCTTGCCCCTTTAAAGCCTGCCAAAACATCATGAATTCGATACATTATAACTATTGATGTAAGAAGTGACAGTGATTTATTTCCTATCGTTCTCCAAAAAGGAGATTCTTTATAATTTTCCCTCCTGGCTATTACTACGTCTGCTCCTTTATTAAATGCTTTTATAAATAAAGGTATTTGCTGGGGATCAAATTGCATATCAGCATCTATTTGGATTACATAATCGCCTTTTGCAGCTTGTACTCCTTCCCAAAAATCAATTCCTTTTCCCCGTCTTTGCTTAAGCTTAATTAGTTTATTGACTCCTATTTTTTTTGCTATATCGGGTGTTCCGTCTTTCGAGCCTCCGTCAACTACTATAATTTCTATTGAGTAAATATCAGCTAATTTTTTCGTCCGCTTTAGTATCTTGGCGATATTACTTGCTTCATTATAGGTGGGTATTATTATACTAATTGATGGCGCCAATTTAATCATAGGCTTTTGTTAAAGATTAATTCTAACATATATTAATTTAAAATCTTCACTTGTATCAAAAATATTTTGTAGTAAAATTAAGTGCATAATGGGGTAGAAGAAGGACCTTGAATTTTTATGAAAAAATATAGAGGGTTTTACGATCATAAAAAAATTGTCATTACCGGGGGAGGAGGTTTTTTTGGTTCTCATATCATCAACTCCCTGAAACAAGTACCTTGTAAAATATTTATTCCTAAAACTAAAGACGGAATAGATTTTCGTAAAAAAGGGATTTGCCTGTCATATTTTAAGAAAATAAAACCAGATGTTGTTATTAATTGTGCCGCCAATCAGGGAGGGATTGCTTATCATGTTGGCAGGCAAGCTGAATTATTTATGGATAATATACTAATGGGGTCTTACCTTATGCAGGTTGCACAAAAAGTAGGAGTTGGTAAATTTATTAATATTGTGGCAGGATGCTCATATCCGGGATATTTGAAAGAGGGTGAAATGAATGAGGAAGATTATTGGAATGGACAAATTCATGAAAGCATTTTCAGTTACGGGTTTTCACGGAAGGCCTCAGTTGTGTACGGTTTGGCATTAAAAAAACAATATAACTTTAATTCAATTCATCTTATTATGGCCAATATGTTTGGGCCGGGAGAGCATTTTAACCCGGAGCAGAGTAAAGCTCTTGCCGGATTAATAAAAAAGATATATGAGGCTAAAGTAAATAGAATTCCCCAGGTGGAAGTATGGGGAACGGGTAAACCGGTAAGAGATTGGTTATATGTTAAAGATGGGGCTGAAGGAATATTGCGTGCAGGAGAAAGATACAACGATATTGAGCCAATGAATATAGCGACAGGAATAGGTATCTCAGTGAAAGAATTAGCTGAGACAATCCAGAAAGTAATCGGGTACAAAGGAATTTTAGTCTATAACACCTCTAAAGCTGACGGAGCTTTGCATAAAATTTTTGGAATTGACAAAATGAAAAAACATTTGGGCTGGGTGCCAAAAACATCGATAGAAAAAGGGATAAAGGAAACTGTTAGATGGTTTTCAAAAAATTATAAGAAAGCAATCACATATTAAACACTTGAAAAAAATTGCAGTCATCGGAGGTAACGGTATGTTAGGTTCGGATTTAGTTAAGTACTTAAGTTCAACTTACTCAGTTACCTCAATTACCAAAGACAATTATGCCCAAAATACACAAAAAGAGTTTGATATAGTGATAAATGCTAATGGTAACAGTAGGCGCTACTGGGCAAATCAAAACCCCCGTGATGATTTTTTTTCTTCAACAGTATCGGTAATTAACAGTATTTTTGATTTTCCATCTAAATTTTTTATCTACGTTAGTTCATCTGATGTTTATGAAAATCATACGGCTAAAAAATACACTAAGGAAGGAGACTCAACTGTTTCAACAAATCTTTCTCCCTACGGCTTTCATAAACATTTGGCAGAGGTTATCGTAAAAAAATATAAAGAAAAATTCCTGATACTGCGTTGTTCAATGATTTTAGGGTCCAATCTTAGAAAGGGTCCAATCTATGATATTATCCAAAATCAGCCTCTCTATATTACTCTAAGCTCGCGGTTACAACTTATCACAACCCAGGCTATAGCTCAAATTATAAAAACACTTTTAAAAAAGTCTGTAGTAAATCAGACTTTAAATATCGGTGGTGATGGTAGTTTCCATTTTGCAAGAATCCAAAAGTTTCTTAAGAAAAAAATCCGGATTTCTGCTGATGCTGAAACACAAACTTATGAGATGAGTGTGAGGAAAATAAAGAAGTTATACCCAAAGCTAAAGACATCTGAAGAATACTTGCAAGAGTTTCTTAAACTATTATGTAAAAACGCATAGTCACACAATTATCAATTATGAGAAAAAAGCATAAAAAAAAGAGTCTGTTATATCATAGGAAACCTTTGGTTTCAGTAATAATGCCGGTATACAATGTTAAACAATATGTTGGTAGTGCTATAGAAAGTATTTTGAACCAAACATACGCCAACTTTGAATTCATAATTATTGATGATGACAGTAATGATGGTACCTTTGAAATTTTAAAGTCCTTCAAAAAAAAGGATAAAAGAATAGTTCTAAGGAGAAATAAAAATAATTTAGGAGTGAGTAAAAGCCTCAATAAGGCAATTAGACTTTCAAAAGGAGAGTATATTGCCCGTATGGATGGTGATGACTGGTCTTACCCGGAGAGATTTAAGCTTCAAGTAAAACTTATGCAGGATAATCCGGATGTAGTGGTGAGCGGATCCTTTATAGAAATCTGTGATTCGAAGTTAAGATATAAACATATAAGAAAATACAATATTGACGATATTAGCATAAGAAAACATTTATTCAGGTATAGTCCCTTTGCGCATCCTGCAACGATCTGGCAGGCTGAAGTCTTAAAAAAAGAGCTCTATAATGAGGTGATCAGAGTAAGTCAGGATTATGAACTATATTTCCGGGTTGGTAAAATTGGAAAATTTATGAACTTAAATAAGCCGTTATTAAAACTCCGAATACATAAACAGTCTGTTTCTATAACCAGAAATGACTTACAGCTTAAAAATACCGTCCTTATCCGGCTTAATGCTGTTTTAATACTTGGATATAACATGACACCATCTGATAAGCTTTATAATTTTTTACAGGAGTTAAGTATTGGTTTGGTTCCTGTATGGCTAAGATTTTTAATTTTTGATTTCTTAAGAAGATTTAATTTTTATTGATTTCTGCCGGAGGCAAGAATCAAGAAGATACCATGACATAAGTTAGGGGAGATTCATTAATATGTGCGGAGTAGTGGGTTATGCAGGTTTTAGAAAAAGAGTTTCTCTTAAAAAAGCGATAGAAGCAATTAGCCATCGTGGTCCGGATGACCATGGAGGACAATATTTTGACGGGGTGGCGCTAGGAAATACGCGGCTTTCTATTATAGATCTTTCTTCCAAAGGACATCAACCCATGTTCAATCAGGACAAAACACTTTGTATTACATTCAATGGAGAAATTTATAATTTTAATGAAATTAAGAAATTACTTGAAAAAAAATATCATTTTGTAACACAAACAGATACAGAGGTTATTCTGTATTCTTATCAAGAGTGGGGAGTGAAATGTCTGGAAAAGTTAAACGGTATGTTTAGTTTTGTAATCTTTGATAGAAAAAATAATTTATTGTTTGGGGCAAGAGACAGATTAGGTCAAAAACCTTTGAAGTACTATATAAATGGTGGCAAATTTATTTTTGCTTCCGAAATCAAAGCAATTATGTCTTTGCTTGCTTTTAAACCTGATATAGATAATGTAGCAATTGATGATTTTTTGACATTACAATATGTTCCTGCTCCCAAAACCGGATTTGAGGATATTTATAAATTACCATCAGGGCACTTCTTTTTATATAAAGAAAATAAATTATCTATACATAGATATTGGTCGTTAAATTTTGGCAAAAAATTAAATTTATCAGATGGACAATGGTGTGATCTTGTATTCGATGAGTTGGAGAAATGTGTTAAATCACATTTAATTTCCGATGTCCCGGTCGGTGTCCTTTTAAGCGGAGGACTTGATTCCAGTATTATCGTTAGTTTAATGTCCAAATTTTCATCTCAAAGGATTAATACTTTTAGCATAGGTTTTAATGATAAGAGATTTGATGAAAGTGGCTATGCTAAATTAGTATCCAGGCTTTATAAAACGAGTCACACTCAACTTAATGTAACTGATAAGGACTTAATAACTAATATAGATGAAATTGGGGAAATTTATGATGAACCTATAAGTGATAATTCTATACTTCCGACAATGCTAATTTCAAAACTGGCAAGCAGCAAAGTCAAAGTAGCTTTAACCGGAGACGGTGGAGATGAGAATTTTGCCGGCTATGACAGGTATACAATTGCCTGTATATCCAAATTGTTTTCCAAATTACCAAAGTTTATAAAAAAATCGCTGCTTCTAACAGCCAAATCTGCTCATTTATTATATGAGAGTAAACAGACCGAAAGAATGGCCAGATTTATGGTGACTTTGGAGGATTCATTTTACAGAAGATATGTAAATTATAATTCATTTTTTACAAATAAAGTAAAAAGCAGTCTTTATACTAATTTTTTTAAAGAAACGGTAAATAAAAATGATACTTTTGAAATTTTCCATAAACTCTATGATAAAAACCTGGATATTTTGGATAACGCATTGAAATTTGACATCAATACCTACTTGCCGGATGATTTACTATATAAAACCGACAGCGCCTCAATGGCATTCGGATTAGAGCTCCGGTCACCTTTTTTAGATCATGCTTTAATGGAGAAAGTAGCTGCTATGCCTTCGGATAAGAAATTCAATCTTATAACAAAAAAGAAAATCCTTAAAGAAATTGCACTCAGAAAAAAACTTTTGCCCCAAGAAATAATTTATAGATCTAAACACGGTTTCAATATTCCGCAAAATAAGTGGTTTAAAGGAAAGCTGAAAAACTATCTTATAAACAAAATTATGAATTCTAGCATGGTCGGCAAAATATTTGAAAAACAGAATTTAAAAGTTTATTTGGATAATTATTTTAATACAAATTTAAGTTATGACAATAATATTTTTGCCCTTTTAATATTGGCTCTTTGGATGGACAAATATCATAATTGAATATTTTGTTTTTTAAACCAATTGAAAAATCTTTGCAGACCGGCTTTTACATTATTTTTTGGCAGATACCCCAGCAGCTTTTGAGCCTTGCTTATATCAGCAAAAGTCAGAGGTACGTCTCCTGCCTGATTTGGCCTTTTTTTAATGATTGCTTTCTTTTTTATCACTTTTTCCAGTAGAGATATAAGCTCGATTAGTTTGATAGGTTTGTTATTGCCTAAATTGATAATTTCATATTTTGAGGATGAATAATTTAGCGCTGCCTTAAATCCTCTGACAATATCATCAATATAAGTGTAATCCCTGAGGCTTTCTCCGTTACCAAAAAGATGAATGGGTTTTCCTTGCAGGATAAGTTTTGTGAATTTATGAATTGCTAAATCCGGTCTTTGTCTGGGACCGTAAACAGTAAATAGTCTAAGGGCTATAAACTGGATGCCGAACAATCTAGAGTAAACAGACCCAAGCAGTTCTCCGGAAATTTTGGAAAGGGCATAAGGACTGGCAGGTAAAAGCAGACGGTCTTCTTCCTTCCAGGGGAAATTTGAGTTTAAGCCGTATACGCTGCTTGACGAAGCAAAAATAAATTTTTCACATTGCAACTGACGTGCCAATTCCAACATGTTTTGAGTGCCCACAATATTAACTTGTGTATAGATTCCGGGATTTTCTACACTTGGCCTGACTCCTACTTTGGCCGCCAAATGCACTATAGCGTCAATTTTTTTATCTAGATTATTTTTTATTGCGGAGTAAAGTTTTTTTATAGTGTCAATATCGAGTATATCTCCTTCTATCAGTTTAAATCTAGGGTTTCTTAGATGTCTTTTTATATTGCGCATTTTTATATCCTTGCCATAGAAGGAATCGAAATTGTCGATACAAGTGATTTGAATACTGGGATTATCTTTTAACAGTGAATCAATCAGATTACTGCCGATGAAACCTGCGCCACCTGTAATAATAATTTTTTTCATAATTTGAGTATAGCGAACATTACTCAGTGTAACGCTAATTTTGCTAAAACTTTTTTACCAATTCTGGCAGCGTTGGCCATTATTGTCAAGGTTGGTGCTTTAGCCGGTAGTGCCCGCCAACTTGCAGAGTCAGCAACATAAATTCTGTTTGCCTGGTGTAGCCTGCCGTTTAAATTAACTGATATTTTACCCGGATTTTTCATATAAGGTACCCCTCCGGCATAATGGGAGGTGGTGTAGTCCTTAACCGTCTTAAGAGGGAATAACCCGAGGGAATTTAACTGACGGGAAATTTTGACAAACTCACTTTCATGATTTTTCATTTCTTTTAAAGATTCTTGGAATGAAATTTCTAAAACATCATTTTTATCGGCATCTTTTAATAATCTACAGAATCTCTTTTTCGATTCAGAAGCTGCAAATCTTATGTCAGCTATCATTAAAAAGGGAGCAAAAATTGACATTAGAGGTAATGCCATTATTTTGGGTAAAGGAATATGCTTTAATACTTTATGTATCACCAGCGGATTAAATCTATATAGTTGTATAAAAAAAGCACCGACTCCTTTACCTATTTTTTTATCAGCGATGACAAGTTGCCCTAATCCTGATTTTTTTAAGTATTTTTCAGATGATCGGAGTAAGAAAGTCCTTGGATGCATACAGGCGGTAATATAATGAGCTTTAGTTAAAAATGTGGTTTTGTAGTTAAATAGGTTTAAGCTTCTTAGTAATATTCTGGTAGTGTTAATTGAGCCGGCTGCCAAAATTACATATCCTGCTTTAGTTTGTAGTGTAGATTGTTTATTAATTGATCGGCTTTCAATTTTCACACAAGTTTTAATATCCTTTACTGTAAACACTAATTGATTGGGGATATATGTAAAGTTTTTAAATTTTTTGAAATATTCAATATCAGAACTGGTTCGGTAAGGAAAGGCGAGCGGGACCCGGTATAGTTTCTCTTTAAGATTAGGCTTACTCTCTGCAGTTTTTAAAAGTGCCTTAGCATGGTAGTCCAGATTTCCTTCCAATTTAAGTTTTATAAGTTTAGCTATCTCTTTATATTCAGCTTGTATCTCGTTTGATGGTAGTCCAATTCTTTCTAATTCCTTATTTGAGAAAAAATCACTGATACCATGCCATTGTTGCGACAATCCTCCTTTTGCTAAGCTTTGAATGATTTCGATATTACTGTTTATTTTTAGGAGTTGGTAGGTTTTATTGAATACATAACTGCTTTGTTTGATCAGATCGTACGCGTTGCTTGTTTCTCTGAAATGAACATCTAAAAAATCGCTAAGTTTCTTATCTTGCTTTTTGCTATCCAGACCACCGTCAATAATAGCAACTTTTAATCCCGCCTTAATTAAAGGGTATGCAGCATGGACTCCTGCAGGTCCTGATCCAACTATAACTACATCAAATTGATAAGTTTTCATTTTATATATACTATCATCAACCATCAATTTTCCAAGCCGAGGCATAAATATTTGACCAGATAAGTGTTGCCGGTAAGAAGGGCTTCTGATTGGGAGCTGAAATATAATAATCATACCTTTGGTTTGAATTTCCGGTTGTATAAATAAGGTTAGTCTCAATAGCCTGGTAATCGGTTTGTGAGATATTTCTTCTGATTTGTTTGTCCTTTAACTGTAAGACTACGGCCATTCTATACCAAAAAGAAAAATGCGGCGGGTCGCCATAATCTGAGATATAAACAGTAGACAAGTTAGGAATTAAAATGTTTAAAGTCCTTAATGTTCCCTCATTAATCTCTTTTACGCCACTTTGAGGATCTAAGTATTGAGGGAGGACCCTGTATAATCTGAAAAAGATCTCCTTTTTTTGATTATCCTGGTAATCCACTGATTGTAACTTTTCAAAATAGTTTTCGTCTTCCAGCTCATCTTTCCTAAATTTAGGCAGTTGTTTGTATGCATCGGATTCTGATTCTATATACACATATTGCGTTTTTGTTTGCTTGAGGATTGAAGGGTTTAAGGTCAATATGAGGTCAAAATACTCCGTACCTGGTTCGGGACGGGTAGTATGAATATATTGAGGGGCAAGAGTGGTGTATAGGCCTTTATATTGAAATTGCACAGACCGTTTTGGAGACGGTATATCAGTATCAATACTTACCAGCCTACTATCCGGGGGTAAATTTTTATTTGCCCAATCACTTATTTTTTCAAAAGGGGTTAAAGGATGAGAAGATATTAATATTTTGGAGCGGTTATCATTCATCCGGGCTGTTTGAAGTTGTTTTGACTGGTTTATAATCTCCGGTATAAATGAGGGAAGCATTAGAAAGCTTAAAACGGAAAACACAACAAGATTCTTTGACAAAGACCTATCCTTCATCAAATCATAAAGAAAATAAACGAAGGCTAGGCCTGAACTAATGGAGGCAAAATTATAAAACCTGATATTATTTGTAGGAGAATATTTATATTCAATTGTCAAATAGGAGAAAAGAGAAACTAAAGAAAAAAGGCAGAAAACGGCCAAGTTTCTTCTTTTTTTGAAAATGGAATAAACCAAAACTATCACTGAAAGAATAAATGGGGAGAGGATCAGTAAATTATATGGTGTTGAGATTGAAGGCATTATAGAAAAACTTGCAGGGAATCTGTCCAAAAAAGACTTAGAAAGAGGCAGGAGGATATTATAAGCCGAGCCTTTTTGAGTTAATAAATCCGAGACAAATCCGCCTTGTAGTAAGACGGTAACGGCTATGGCAGAAATTGTTATTAATAAACCTTTGCTATGTTTTTTTAAATCATTAAGGGAGGGGAGGAATTGTAAAAGGGATAGCAGGTATATTGACACTAAGGTTAAAAATAACGGTAGAAATACCGATTCCTCAACCAAGGCAGTAACAGAAAAAAGTAAAACGAAGGACAAAATCTTTATTTTTGAGTTTCTAAAGGGTATGAAAGTAAAATAATAAGCTAAAAAAGCCAACCCAATACCAAGCGAACGGGCAGGCAGATAACTCAATGAATTGAGGTCAACTAAAGCTGCCCCTGCAGTTCCTTTTGCCCACAAATAGGGAAGTTGTGTAATTGCATTAAAGAGAGAGTGGATATCTAAAACCTGAAAAAAATTTTGACTTGGTAATATTAATATTAATACTCCAAAGGATATATAAGTTACGATGGAAGCCAAAATAAGCCAAATGTTTTGAAATCGGTTTTTTTCCCAAAAAAGAAAAATTGCAAATAAAACTCCCGCTATTAAAAAGTAAACATTTAACACAGAGTGTATAGTTATTAAAGGTAAGCCGGTAAGAGTCAATAATGCTCCTTCAAAAAAATATGCCCCAAGATGATAATTTGGAGTCAAATCAGGTTGCCAGGGAACTTTTAGCGGATAATTGCCTCTTGTGAAACTGGCAGCATAAGCCCACTGCATGTCAGAATCTGCTACGGGAAAAACTGAAGTCATCTTGAGTCTTGCAAAATAAATAACTGGAATTGTTATAACCAGAAGAAGTAATATATTTAGAAGCTTTGGCCATTTAACATTAATAATTTTTTTATAGTGGAAAAAGGAAGTAAATATTGCTATCAGCAATAGACTGATTGTGGAAAAAATGATGCCCATCTGACCCGGAAAAAACTTTGAAAATATATTCAGTAAAAAAATATAGAGGCTAGTCCCTAAAATCATCCCTACAGGAATATTAATAAAAAGTCTTTTTTCATCAATGAGGCTTCGGGATAATACAGTGCCGATGAGAGTAACTGTTAATAAAATTAGATACAGTAAAGGTATCATGGAGAGCATATTATATCCTCTATTGTTAATGTATAATACCATTTATGATTGCGGTACTTTTTGGGACCAGGCCTGAGTTTATAAAACTGGCTCCTGTCATTAAGGAATTAGAGCTAAAAAAATTGCCGTATATTTTAATACATTCCGGTCAGCATTATTCTGATGAGCTTAATAAAAATATCACCGATGATTTAATTCTTCCCAAATCTAACTATACACTTAACATTGGTTCAGGCTCCCATGCCGAGCAAACAGGAAAAATTATGATAGAAGTGGAGAGGGTTTTAAAAGAAGAGAGACCGAAGATTTTAGTTGTTCATGGGGATACTAATACAATGCTGGCAGGGTCACTGGCTGCCAAAAAGCTACATATAGCAGTAGCGCATGTTGAGGCAGGACTTAGAAGCTTTGATAATAAAATGCCTGAAGAGATAAACAGAATTATTACCGACAAAATTAGTGATATATTATTTGCTCCAACAAAAGGTACAAAAGAAAACTTACTGCGTGATGGTATAGCCAAAGAACGGATATTTGTCACGGGTAATACTATTGTTGATGCTTTGAGAAAACACTTTGATGCTGGAGAAAAGTCTGATATTTTAGAAAAGTTAGGTTTGAAAAAAAATAATTATATTCTGGTTACTGCACACCGTACAGAAAATGTCGACGATATAAATCGTCTTAAGCAGCTTATTTTATTGTTTGAATATGCAATAAGCTTTTTAAACAGGGAAATTATTTGGCCGATACATCCCCATACATATAAGCGTTTGAAATTAAATAAAATTAAATTGGACAAGAAAATAAAAACATTTCCACCGATAAATTATTTAGATATGCTTACTTTGATAAACTTCTCGCATATTATCTTGACAGATTCGGGCGGTATTCAGGAAGAGGCATATATATTGAAAAAATGGCTCATTACCTTAAGGGAATCTACCGAAAGGCCAGAGACTTTAACTGCCAATTTTTTGGTTGGTTTAAACAAAGATAAATTAAAGAAGGCAATTGATGCATATAGAAAAGGAAAGGTTTACTGGAAGAAAAACGTTTTTGGTAAAGGTAATTCAGGCCAACTAATAGTAAAAACATTAGTTGAATTTTATGAAAAAATAGAAGAAGAATCTTGAATTTTTATGAAAAAATAGAAGAAGTATCTTGAATTTTTATGAAAAAATATAGAGTGGTTATTGCTTACCATGAGACTTTGCCTTGTTACATCGGTGAACACATTAAAGAATATCTGCTGGAGAAATACTCCACGGAATTACTCCTAATAGGTCATCCGTTACTTGAGAATAAAGAAAGCTATAAAGGAAGTTCGCGGTTTGAATATTTTAAAAACAGTAAATTAATCATAAAGAAAAATGCATTTCATTGGGTTATGCCGAGACCGCTACTTCATTTAAAAGATATGGTATATACATTTCTTTGGTGTTTAAAGTATGAAGGTATTTGGGATGCTTTTTTTGGAATAAATAATATTAATGTATTAGTAGCATTGCTTCTGAAAAAAATGGGAAAAATAAGGAAAGTTATTTATCACCCGGTTGATTATGAGCCTACCAGATTTGATAATAAATTTTTAAATTGGCTTTATTTCCAATTTGATAAGATTTGTGTCCAGTATGCGGATGAAACCTGGAATGTTTCAGAATATATGATTGATGCAAGAGAAAAAAGGATGGGATTAAAAAGAGATGCCAAACAGTATGTTTTTCCCATCTGTGTCTGGGTTAATAAAACTAAAAGATTACCATTTAATAAAATAAACACAAAAAAAATTGTTTATAGGGGGTCTCTTTTTGATTGGATGGGAGTTGATTTGATAATCAATGCCATGCCCCAAATAGTTAAAAAAATCCCCGGAGCAGTTTTAGAAATTTTTGGCGACGGGCAATATCGAGCGCATTTGGAAAGTGAAGTACAAAGACTTAAGGTTGGCGGTTGCGTAAAATTTTATGGTTGGGTAAAAGACAGAAAAATACTTGAAGAGTGCATGTCTGACGGAGCCTTAGGTATTGCCACTTTCAATACTAAAATTACCGACGACAGGGTAAAAAACGGCGATCCCGGTAAAATAAAAGATTATATGTTAATGGGTATGCCGGTTATCACTACCTGTGCTGTTTCTTATAGTAAACAGATTATTAAAACCAGGTCAGGATTAGTTGTTAATTATAAAAAAGAGGATTTAACAAAGGCGGTAATTAAACTTCTATCTGATAGGAAATTATTAAAAGAGTACAGAGAAAATGCTTTAAATTTTGTTAGTCAGTTTGATTGTGGTAAATTATTTGATAAGAATATATCAAGGGTTTTAAATTATGTCTAAAAAGAAACTAAAAATTTTGGTAACCGGAGGATTAGGAGCTGTTGGCGCTCCTTTAGTCAAATTACTGCGTGACGGGGGGCATGAAGTTTGGGTATGTGATCTTTTGCACAGCGGGGGACCAAATTATATACGTTGCGATGTGAGTGAATACCGTGAGGTTGAACATTTGTTTGAGAGATCGGACTTTGATTTTGTTTACCATTTGGCTGCTGAATTTGGAAGACATAACGGTGAAGATTACTACGGACGGCTTTGGAAAAGTAATGCAATAGGTACTAAAAACATCTTAAGATTTCAGGAGAAAAATAAATTTAAAATGATTTTTGCAAGCAGCAGTGAGGTGTATGGAGATTGGCCGGATGTAATGGGGGAGGATGTAATAAGTAAGCATCCAATCAGGCAAATGAACGATTATGCTATTTCGAAATGGGTAAATGAGATGCAGATTCTAAACTCTGCAGATAGATTCGGGACAGAAACTGTCCGAGTTCGCCTCTTTAATACTTATGGCCCGGGGGAATACTTTTCGGAGTACCGTAGTGTAATATGCCAATTTATCTATAAGGCTCTTTTTGATTTGCCCTATACAGTGTATCTTAATCACCACCGGACCTCTTCCTATATAGATGATACAGTCCAAACTTTGGCAAACATTGTTAAGAATTTCAAACCCGGTGAGGTTTATAATATTGCCGGAACGCAGTATCACGATATTAAAAGTTTATCCGATATGATACTTGCGTATTTGGGTAAAACAGATAAACTTGTTAAATACGTACAGTTTGAAAAACACAACACAAAAGACAAAAAATCCAATATAAAAAAGGCGGTAAAGGATTTAAAGCATGCAAGTATGACACCCTTGTCTGTTGGAATACCGAAAACAATTGAATGGCAAAGAGAGGTATATGGAAAAAAGTAATGTTGTAGTTTTGGGTTTAGGGGTGGTAGGTTTGCCTGCAGCCTTGCTTCTTGCCAAAGCGGGCTACAAAGTTATTGGGGTAGATATTAATAGGAAGGTAATTGACGGTTTAAAAAATGGTTTATTGCCGCCTCAAGTTCAGGAAAGCCAACTGCAGCGTTTATTAAAAAACCCTAAAGTAAAGAAAAATTTGTTTTTAAGGCAGACTCCGACTCAAGCAGATACTTTTATCATAACAGTTCCAACCCCGCTGCTTCATAACAAAAAAAAGGCAGATCTTTCTTTTGTGAAAAAAGCCTTAGAGGCAACCATACCATTTTTAAAAAAAGGTGATTTGGTGATTATTGAATCCACAATTCCTCCTAATACTTGTAACAATTTAGCAATACCAATTCTGGAAAAAACCGGACTTATTGCCGGTAAAGATATTTCCCTAGCGCATTGCCCGGAACGGATTTTACCGGGAAATATCTACTATGAAATTGTCCATAATGACAGGATTATCGGAGGTGTAGATGAGAAATCCTGCCAGCTTGCTGAGAAAGTTTACAAGTCCTTTGTCAAAGGGAACATATACAAAACAGATATAGTAAGTGCGGAACTTTGCAAATTGATGGAAAACTCTTTTAGAGATGTAAATATTGCTTTGGCAAATGAGTTTGCCCAAACCGCGAAAAATTTAGGTGTAGAAGCCCGAAAAGTAATTGCTTTGGCCAACAAACATCCACGGGTCAATATTTTAAATCCTGGTATTGGCGTCGGAGGACACTGTATCCCTATAGATCCCTGGTTCATTTATGAGGTGGATCAGATAAACTCAAAATTAATTTCAACCTCAAGGAAAATTAACGATCAAGTGCCGGCTAACATTGCAGAACGCATAGCGAGCAAGCTAAGAGGTATTAAAAAGCCTAAAGTACTAGTTTTAGGAGCATCATATAAAGTTGATTCTACTGATACCCGAGAGAGTCCTGCAATTAAGGTAGTTAAAATATTAAAAAAGAGGGGTATTACTGTTTCTCATTTTGATCCGTTAGTTTCCGCTTTAAAATATCCGAAGACTCTACTGAATCTTTGTTTGGGTAAAGACCTTTTGGTGGTTTTAGTACCGCACAAGATTATTTTGAGGGAGATTAAAAGAAGCCAAGAGGAAATACAAAGAGTTTTATCAACCCGTACAATATTGCAATTTTAAATGAAGACCAGATCATTCTTACTGCTTGCATTTTTTGTGACTTTCATAATCATATTTTCCTGGTTCTCGACAAAAACTTTTGTTTCAAACAATAGTGAGGAGAATTTATCTTTTGTTAACTTTGAAAGAACTGCAAAATATTTTTCTAGCAGTTGGTATCCTTCTGGTACAGGTAGCGTAAATATTTTTGAATTTGTAAGATTTCCCTATCTGACATTTTTGAGCTTGTTTCAAAAGGCCGGATTTGCGCCCTTTTTGATTCAGGCACTTTCATATTGGATAATCATGTTTTCAGGTGTAGTCTTTATGTACCTTTTGCTTTACAAAGGTTTTGGACAAAGTAAGCTAATATCTATACTAGGAAGTTTTTTTTACTTACTTAATCTATACTCCATGACCCAGGTTTGGAAAAGGAACATTTATCAAGGCATGTTTCCCTGGGCTTACCTGCCACTGTTTATCTTTCTTTGGATAAAATGGTTGGACGAGGGTAAAATTTATTGGCTAATTTTTATTGCTGCAAGCATGACAGTATTCTCGCATGCTTTTTCCCATCCTGCATATTTGTTTGTTTACCTAACAGTGGCAGGTATTTATGCCCTTATTAAATTTATTCAAAATAGAAAAAATAAAACTTATTTATTAAAACTTTTATTAAAGTGTATATTCACGGTTATTGTGACAGTTTTAGTCAACACCTGGTGGATTTATCCTTTAATTCACAAGTCAACTGCACAGGGAGCTACCTTAGCTAAGTTTTCAGAGGAATGGAGAATACACCGTGAGTCACTAATAGGTGTAAGTAAATACTTTGGAACTACCGATATTTTAATGCTGCGCCAGAAAGCTTTTTTTGAAAAGGGAAGCTCTTTAAGTACCGGATGGTTTGAGTTCTATAATAATTTCTTTAGTTACTTAATAAGTTTAGTTGTTTTGGCTATTGTTATACTGGGTATTGTAAAGGAAAAGACCCAAAAAAATTTTAAATATTTAATTAGTTTATTACTGATTGGCTGGTTTGTCAGTAAGGGTTCAAACTTTCCTTTGGGATACCAATTTTTTTCTGTGATCTTTTCAACATTCCCATTCAGCGCAGCTTTGAGAAACCCCTATGAGAAATTTTGATTAGTTTTCCTTTTGCCTTACTCAGTCTTTTTTGCACTTGGTTTGAATTACATTTTTAAGAAATTTACCGGAAAAAGCGGCCGGGTATTAAGAGTTTTTTTGATAGTCTTATTATATGGCATTTTAGTTTATCCGATGTGGAATGGTAGAATATTCCCTTCTAAAGACAGGCTGACAATTCCTCCGTATTATACCCAGGCTAATGATTATTTGAACTCAAATTCAAGCCAAAGAATTTTTCATCTGCCTGTTTCAGTACAGGCAGAATTATTAAAATATTCATGGGGTTATATTGGACAGGACCCTGCTGAAAATCTGTTTGACTCACAAAACGTCTCCCGCTCAACAGTACCTACTTTTAACAACTACTATATATTAATCCCCAAATACCTCTCCCAGAATTTCTTACCAAGGACATTAGGACTTTTGGGAGTTGATCATATTATTTTGCACCGTGATATGATTTATCCTCAGTTGGATTTAAATACAGTCAAAATAGACCAGTGGCGGGAAATTACTAAGGATGCAGAGTTCGGGCCTTTAACTGTTTACACTTTAGAAAAAAGCATTGTTAAGCCGGAAATCTTCGCAGTGACATCTTTGGCAGAATTTGATTCCATTGATCAGGCATTAAATAGTATAAGCAGCGGCGGGTTTGATACAACTGAGGCTGCTTTTGTCGATACAGAAAATTACCAGTCTATCGGCTCTTCAGGCGAGCTTAGCCAAAATTCAGATTCTTCAGTTGATTTGGTGTTTGAAAAGAAATCTCCCACCCGTTTCAAGGTCCAAGTAGGGGCAAGGACACCTTTTGTATTAGTTTTAAATGATACATACAATGGTTTTTGGCAAGCACGGATCGATAACCAGGTAGTAGACAAACATTTTTTAGTTAATGGGTTTGCCAATGGTTGGTTGATAGACAATAAGGGAGATTATACAATTGATATATTATTTAAAATTTGGCCATGGGAATAGTTTTCTAATGTTGGGCTTTTCATTGTAATTTTTTCCAATATATTCCCCCTTTGATATCTGTAATATCAAATATTTTGTCTTTTATATTGTTTTTTTTCCTAAAATCATCGACTGCTTGTTTGCATGCAGGAATATAATAATAGTCATCAATAATTACATAACCGCCAGTAGAAAGTTTGTGATATAAATTTACTAATATATCCATAGTTGATTCGTACATATCGCCATCACATCTGATAAGGGCAAGTTTGCCTATAGGCGCTTTTGGCAATGTATCTTTAAACCATCCAATCAAAAATTTTACCCTATCATCCAATAGGTTGTATGCTTTGAAATTATTTTTTACCTCCTCAACCGGTACAGCTAAGTAACCAACTTGATAAAAAATATCTCCCTTATCCTGGGGGTACATTTTAATATCCGGAGGCGGTAATCCCCGGAACGAGTCCGCTAACCAAACACACCGTTTGTTATCTCCGCATGCTTTTAAAACTCCTTTCATAAAAATGCTGGCTCCTCCTCTCCACACGCCCGCTTCAATCAAATCTCCTGGGATTTTTTCCTTTAAGATATTCTCAATGCAGAACTGAATATTATTTAGACGTCTTTTTCCAATCATTGTGTGAGCGCTTAGCGGCCAGTCATTTCCATATTCTCTGTCTTTGAGATTAAAAGGTTTATTAAATACTAATTTTAAATGTACTAGACCCAATATCTTTGATATTATTTTCTCGATCAGGAAACGGGATGAGAGCGTTGCACCTACCTCATAATTACCATAAATTATATGAGTTAAAGTGTCTTTCAATAATTCCAGGTACGAATCTTTAATATCAGTGTATAAAAACTTAAGTTTTTGATTATTCATTGTCTTGTATACAAAATTACATATTAAAAATATAAAAACAAGTACTGTTTACAAAATGGGAATTTATCCTTATAGGAATAGCTCTACTAAAGAATGAATTGATTCTATAAAGATAAGGAATAAAAGATGCATTTTTTACAGTTACGTGGTTAAAACCTATTTTTTTGCCATTTGATAACCAGAATTCCGGCGGATGGACGTTAATATGCATAGGGTCTGCTAAAGTTTCTTTGGTAGGGTAAGGGGTCGAAAAAATCAATACTCCTTTCTTGCCCAATTTCTTTTTCATATTTTCCAAAGCCTTTATTGGGTTTGATAAGTGCTCCAAAACTTCAAAAGCGAAAATATAGTCAAATTTCTCTTCATGATTTGTACCCTTTTCAATATCTAATACTCGAAAGTTAACGCCTGTAATATTCCTCTTTGCCTTATTAATAATAAAGGAAGAAATATCTGTAGCTACCACCTCAAAGCCTCTCTCGGCAAGAATTTTGGCAAAAGCTCCTATACCGCAACCTATTTCCAGTACCTTTTTTCCCTGCCCGTTTTTAAGTGGAAGAAATTTATCCAAAAACCTTATCCAGCCTCTAAAAAAACTATAGTAAAGCATAATTTCATGTTCGTTGTATTTTTTAAAAAAGTGATTAAAATATTGTCTGTCAAAAGTTTCTAAACCATGTTGAAATAGTTTTTTGTTCTTTATTTTGAATTTATAAGACATATATTTAAGCTATTGTTTTTGGAAAACTGATAATTGGACAGGATCCTGGTCAAATAAATGAAGGATTGTTTCAAATATAAAGCCAACCGGCAGGAGAACTAAAGCAAGTAAAATGGAAGTAAAATTACTAATAGATTTTTCCCGTAAATTTAGGGGCTTTATTTTTAACAGATGCATTAAACTGACCGTGAAGCAGTAAGATGAAAATTCATATACAAGCATACCTTTTTGGCTGACCACTTTAAGTTTGCTTCTTGAAGCTAAAGTGGCTAAACCACCTCTGGTTAAATGTACAAGATGTCTTGGTAAGTCTAAATGCAGCCATTTATCTTTGAAAAACTTTGCTTCCCATGAGTCAAAACGCGGACATTCCACAAAAATATATCCTCCTTTTTTCAGCAGACTTTGTGCTTTTTTTAAATACTCTTGCGGACCGGGTACGTGTTCTAAGCTTTCCAGGAATACGATTCCATCAAATCTTTGGTTGGTTTTCCAAGCCAGAAAGTCAACTTTGATAGTATTTTTATTACTAATTTCAGCAAAAGGTGATTCTAAATTTGTAATTTGATAATCTGAGCCTAATATTTTCCCAAATACCCCTTCCCCAGCTCCAACATCCAGAATGGCACCTCTTTTAAGATATTTTATTAGCCATTTTTTTCTTCTGTACTGAAGCAAATTATGTAATCCGGATCTAATAAAAGATAGTTGGCCGGGGTATTTCCAGTAAGAGGCAGGGTAGAATCTGGATAAATTTTTTTCAATAGGAAATAAAAAACCGTTATTGCAGAGGTTACATATATAAAGATTTTTGGCAAAAATCAATTTTGAAATATCCTTATTGTTTTTGCAATTAGGACAAACAGGATTAGACATTGTTCGATTATACCTTAAAATTAATTGGTATAATAACTAGTAAGTTATGCGGAGCATCCTTCTACTTTTAGCTGTTTTAGCCATTGCCAGTTCAATTTTGGTATTTACTTGGTTTAAAGATGGTTTATTATTAGGTACTGCCGAAAGCCAGATTAGCTTTTATAATTTATCCAGATTTCATAGTCAGGTTAAGGGCGCCTGGTCCGACACAAATTCCGGATTGGGATTTGCCAACGGTATTGTGACTGCATACTCCCCTACTTTTTTTGCGCTTTCTTTACTTGAGAAAATTGGCGTAGCCAATTATATAATTGAAGCCGGACTTTTTTGGTTTTTTCTTGTAGTATCCGGAGTTGGAATTACTTTATTTACCCGGGAATTTTTTCCCCACATTGGCAGGAAGTATTTGGTAGTAGCAGTTATATTTTATTGGTTTAATTCTATCTCTTTAGTTAATATTTGGAATCGATTTCTATATAATTACATAGCTTTTTGGGCACTTCTGCCTCTGGTTTCCGCTTTTTATATCAAAGGTTTACAGAAACAGAATTTTTATTATGTTTCCGTAGTGGGGATAACTTGTGCTGTTTTTTCTTTAGGATTATCAAACCCTGTCTTTAATATAATTTTATGGTTTATTTTTACTTACTTTACCTTATTTAAATTTATCACAGTTAAGACAACCAAGGAAAGAATATTTTCTCTAAGCTTTATTGCTATAAATTTAATTTATTTTTCTTTAGTCAATTTATGGTGGATTGGTCAGGTTGTAAGGAGTCTTTTTATAGGTAAATATTCTGAAGAATTATCTTCCTTTTTCCAATTCGATGTAAGCCTATCGACGCTGACCGCCTCAAGTAAAACATTAGGGGATTTAACATACCTTTTTAGATTATTTCATGGGCCATTCTTCACCACTCCGCAAATTGAATGGCCGAAGTTATTTTCCATGCCGGCAGCGGTAGTAATAGAATTTTTAGTTTCCGCAGTTATCTTGATTTTTATATTTCAAGCCCGAAAAAATATTAATGTTTTAGCTTTGGCCGTATTGTTTTTTCTAAGCCTATACTTTGCCAAAGGAAATAATCCCCCCTTTGGAGAATTATTTCAATTTTTATTTATTAATATTTCTCCTCTGCAATTTTTTAGAAATCCATTTGAAAAATTTGGTTTTATAACCTTACTTGCTGCAGTACCCTTATTGGCTGCGGGGCTTGAAGGTTTATTGTCAAAATTTCAAAAGAAGCTACATTTAGCAGTTTATACAGCCACTTTATTCATTATAGTTGCTTTATACGGCTATCCCTTTTGGTCAGGCCTTGTTTTTACCGGTTTTTTCCCGCCGACAGACAATTATTCGGTAGGGTATAAGGTAAAAGTGCCGCAGTATTATGAGCAGGCCAACAATTGGCTCAAGTTCCAGGGTAATAATTTTAGATTTATCGGTTTTCCTTTCAGCGGACAAGGGGTAACCTATAATTGGGAAAAAGGCTACCAAGGAATAGAAACATCAATGTGGCTATTCGATACTCCGCATATTATGTCTTCTACCACTATTTTATATTTTGACAAAGTTGCTGATCAACTGGAAGAGTTATTTGTCAGTAAGCCCAAATTTTATGAGGTTATGAATGTTTTAAACGCTAAATATCTACTAATCAGATCCGATGTAGATATTTACGAGAGAAAAATGAGGGATCCTCAAACAATACAAAAAATCGCCATGGACAAAAGTAAGAAAGGAGAATTGGTAAAAACCTTATCTTTCGGCAAACTTGAATTTTGGGAAAACCCATTTTGGACCGACAAGAGCCTGTATGTAACAGGTAATTTAATGGATGTATCGCCAACGGTTCAATTAAAAGACTTTACTTTTTCTGAGGCTTCTTCAGCCGGAACTGCTATTTCAAATATATCCTATCTTGACGACCTGGTTAACTTAAGGGTTATCCATCCTGATGATTTGAAAAATCCGGAGCGCAAACCCGGTTACTACAAATTTGATATTAAAAATAGCGGCAAATATGAGTTAATTTCGGATAAGTTATCGGAACCTGGAGATATTTTAGTTGATGGTGTCAGGCTACAAGGAAATCCGGTTTTAAGAGAAGACGGCAGGTGGTCTTATGGCGAACTCAACTTAACAGAAGGATTACACACAGTAATAATAAATATTTCGTATTCAGGTAATCTTACAACCTTATCTGATGATAAAAACAGTTTTACTGTCTTAAATATCAATCCTTTCTCAAAATATTTGGTTTCCTTTGATTATTCGACACTACAAGAAAAAAAGTTAGTTATTTCTTTTGATAATGATCAAAAAGAAAAAGGTAAGATTCGTCCGTATCATATGAAAGATTTAACAACTACCACTTTAGATCGTTTTGAGTCGTTTAATGATTTGTTTGAAGCACGCTCAACAGCCAGTGCGCTAAATATATACTTTTGGCCTGACTTAGACAACTTAAAGGTTAAAAATATGAACGTAAGAGAACTAATGCTACCGGATTTAGTTTTAATCAATAAATTAGAAGATAGAATTAATAAAACACCTAATCTTTCTTATGACAAAATCAGCCCGTCAAGATACAACATCCGTATTGAAAATTCCTTAAATCCGTTTGTGGTTGTTTTCTCCTCTATTTTTAACAGTGGCTGGCAATTGAGTTATCCGGACGGGACTAAAGTTGAGAAACATTTCCTGACCAACTCTTTTGCTAACGGTTGGTTAATCGACAGACTAGGAGATTTTGACTTGAATTTGGAATATAGTCTGCAAAATGATTTAGACAAAGATAGTTTAATATCGCAATTTGCACTAATTTCCGGTCTGATTATTACTCTCTGGGTTTTGTTTAAGAAAATCCTTTAATTTTTCTCTTGTCGCTTCTGTTATATTTAATAAATTGTTATCAGAAGTAAGGTAGAATGCATAAATATTTTCAACAGGGATAGGATCTTTGGGGAAATTGTTCATAAATAAAGATTGTCCGTCCGAAACTGCCGAGACGATATCTTCCCAGCTGTTGGTAGCAATAGGCATTTTCCAGTAATTGTCGATATTATAGATAAAGGCCATTCTGAAAGGAAAACCGAATGTCAGAGAATGATGTTTTAATTTTTCTTTTTCAGGAGAAGAGGTGAAGAAGAACATTAATGGTTTTTCCGTTTTACCAATTTCAGCAATACGGGGAAATTGCGGCCAAATTTTATTTATTGCCTCACTGCCATGGCTATTTTGGACAGCGTCGGTAAGAAAACTCCGGGTGGCCAAAATATTTATTAATAAAAACGGTATTACTACCAAAAAAAGATAAACACGGTTTTTTAACTGCTTACCCAGCCCGATAATACTGGCAAAGAAAATTGCAACACCAACCGATGAAGCAACTAAGTATCTATGTTCAGTCGGGTTCAGCGTCTCCGGTGCTCTAATCCAAGGGAATATAAATGAAAATACGGACCAAAAGCTGGCTATAAATACAGAGTAAAAAAGCAAATGCTTTTTTAAAAAAAACAATAATATAATGGCAGTTGTTAAAAAATATCCTCCAATAGCCAGGGATAAAGCATCGCGGGCTGATAACGTGAGTTTATTGGATTCATAAATCAGCATACTGATTAGTGACCAAACGGCTATCCCCACTGCTATACCGGCAATTACTTTTTTACTTTTGTTGGCATTTGCATAAAAAACTGCCATAAATACAATCAGATAAATCAGCATGGGAAATATTTTAATAGCTGTGGTATCCGGTACAACAATACGGCCAACAGTCATGACCGGATAAAATAAAAAGTCTGTGCGGCCTTTGTCTAATGCAGCAGCAATTTGGCTAAACCCGGAAAATAGTGTTTTTGATGCTTGTCCGGCTAATGTATCAGTTCTGCCTGCAGATGCTCCCGTAACAGTAATGATTGCAAATACAACAAATAGAATGACCAAGCGTATAAACGATAATTTAATATTGAGAGATTTAATGTATAGAAATATCTCCAAAATTATTGTAAACGGCAGCAGACCGGTCATTCTGACGGGGGCAAAAATATGGGCAAGGTAAAAAAATATTGCCGCCCCAATAAAATAGAGTGGTTTTAAATTTTCCCTGGACTTTAGAAAAAAATACAGAAATAACGATAGGTTGGCAACAGCCAGGTAAGCGGGGGAATTGACTACCCAATTAGTACTCTCAAGCCCGATGATGGTGACAGATAAAAATAGTGAAGCATAAAAGGCTGCAAGTTTTGAACGGGTTAAGTAAAAAGCAAGGGGAAAAATTGCAAAGGCAGAAAGTAACTTATATATATATGAAAATATATAATACATTTTATAATCATGGCCAAAAGCCAGGTAAGATATTCCTGTAATAACTCCAAAAGCCCCATAGCCCCCTACAAAATAAGTTAAATGATCGAAAACGCTGCTCTTTGGCCCAAGATAAAGAAAATAATGAAAGATTTGCTGCCAATCGTCTCCAAACAAAGCAAGTTTAAAGGAAGGATAAAGTGTAAAGAGACTGATAACTATTATAATGGAGCAAAGAAGTAAACTTTGAATCAAACCTTTGGACATGAGATCATCATATAATGAGTATTATTTAAAGTCTATACTTTTTTTAAGTTTTTTGTTAATGTTTACCTTAATTTAAATGAGCAAGTCAAAATATATATTGGGTATTAATTGTTATTTCCATGATTCCTCTGCCTGTATTTTAAAGAATGGCAAATTAATTGCCATGGCAGAGGAAGAACGTTTTACCCGCCAAAAACACACCTACGCGTTCCCTGTAAATGCAATTAATTTTTGTCTTAACAGTGCTGGGATAAACTTAAGTGAAGTTGATTATATTGCTTACTGCTGGCTTCCATGGGAGTTTCTTAAAATGCAACTTTTGTCTGCTATTAGACAATTGCCCACCAGTTTAAACCTTCTTAAAAAAGGTGCCAGCTATACACCTCTGGCTACAAAACTACAAATGGCAAATCTGACAAGAGTCTTCCGTAAGTATTTTACCGGTAAAGTACCGCCTGTTAGGTATGTAGCCCATCACACAGCTCACGCCTATAGTACTTACTGGGTCAGTAAATTTAATGACGCTGCAATTTTAGTAGTAGACGGTTTTGGGGAAGATACGGCAACTACTCTATTTAAAGGCCGGGGTAACAGTATTACAAAATTGACTTCGCTGCCTTATTATGACTCTTTGGGGGTGTTTTACGGAGCAATCACTCAATATTTGGGGTTCAGACCGCTTAATGATGAGTATAAAGTGATGGGAATGGCAGCCTATGGTCATAACCGGTATCAGAAAATATTTGAAGATATTCTCAAAAATGATGGCAGTCCATTTTATAAACTGAATGTTGATTATATTAGTTTATATTCACAAGGAGTAGGAAAGCATTTTTCGCAAAAATTAGCAAAAGCTTTAGGTCCGGCACGTGAGTACGGTACAAAATATAAACAAAAACATTTTGATATTGCCTGTTCAGCTCAAAAAAGACTCGAAGAGATTGCTTTAAATCTGGGCACTTATCTATATGATTCTACCGGCAGTACAAATCTTTGTATTGCCGGTGGTGTTGCTCAAAACGTCCTCATGAATACCATATTGCTTGAGAAAGGAAAGTTTAAAAAAATTTATGTCCCGCCTGTGGCTTATGACGGGGGTTGCAGTTTAGGGGCAGCATTAACAGTACATCATCAGGAACTTGGTGGAAAACGCGAATTTATCCTTGACAGGGTTGATTTCGGACCTAAGTTTACAATGGAAGAATGTGAAAAAGCTTTGTCTGAGTCAGGACTGGTTGCTGATGTTAGCAATGACCAATCATCTGCTTTGGCAAAGTTACTGTTTGAGGGTAAAATTGTTGGCTACTTTGACGGCGGGATGGAGATTGGACCGCGGGCTTTGGGACATAGGTCGATCTTGGCGGATGCCCGTAGAGGTGACATTAAAGATATACTTAACTCGAGGATTAAAAAAAGGGAGTTTTTCCGTCCGTTTGCACCGATGGTGACCTACGAGGATGCAAATAAGTATTTTGATATTCTTGACGAGAGTCCATTTATGACGATAGTCGCAAGGGTTAAGGATCCAAAACTTTTGCCCAGCATAACACATGCGGACGGAACTGCCAGAATTCAGACTGTCAGACGGAATATTTCACCGCATATATACTCACTGCTTAAAAGTTTTGAGAAGCTTAGCGGTGTTCCTGTTTTGCTCAATACTTCATTTAATGAAAATGAGCCGATTGTCTGTACCCCGCAGGAGGCAATTGATTGTTATTTGCGGACTAAGATGGATGTGCTGGTTTTTAATAACCGGCTTTTGGTTGTGAAGTAATTTTGTCCAAATCTTCCTTGAGCTTCTTTCTGACTAAATCAGTTTGAGAAACAAATTTATCCTGAGTTAAATGATATGCATAAATATGATCTAAGGGAATTTCTTTAACCGGCCTGCCGTGGATTTTTTTAAGGGGTGAGCCGTCTTTTGCGTATTCAAGTAATGTTGAATAATCCGATGTGGAAACAGGAGTGTTATTTAAATCAGGTATTTTATAAGTCAAACCCATATGGGAGGGAAAACCAAAGTCAACGTTCCAATAGAGCAGAGAGGGGTTGTCGGCTGTCAGAAAAAATACCGTCGGGTTTTCTATATCAAGATCTTTAATATCTGCTGTTAAGGAATTCCAAATAGATTTTGCCAATTGGGAGTTCCGGTTTGTTTCCATAAACATCCAATATTCCCTGCCGGCCCAAAAATTAACAAAAAGCCAGATTGACAAAAATGTAATAGGTAATACCTGCAATCCAGAGGGAAGTGTTTTAAATAGGAAACTTAAAAATACACCAAAGAAAATAGCAAATCCCACTCCGCCCATTGTTAAATACCTGCTGGTAGTTTCAGAAAAAACCGCCGGACTGAATAACCAATAAATTAAGGTAAAAGCCAAAAGATATAGTAGTGAAAAAATGCAGGTAAAAGAAACCAGGGGGAACTTATGTTTAAGAAAGAAAAATAACCAAAAAATTAGAAAAAGAATTTCGCCCCCAACAAAAATTGAGAAAAATTGGCCGATAGGGATAATAGTGTTTGATACAGAGACTATATATACCAGAATTGCCCAAATAAATGTAACTCCAAAGAAACTTTGCAAGCCTAAATCTTTTTGCGCTTTTTCAAATTTAACAATGCTTACAATGAACCATATAATAAGTGACAATAAAGCAGATAAAGAAAAGATAGCAACAATTAAATAGGTAGATGTTTTATAGTTTAGGGTTAAAGAATCCGGTAAACTGATATGGCCGATAATACCCGGAAGAAAAAATAAAAATAAGTATTGTCCTTTTGACAAAAGAGCTAATGCAGTTTCCATTCCCAGCTTGAGACGGTCTGTAAACCCGCCGGCTCCAATATGACCGAAGGCTCCGTAATATATCAGAGTCAAAAGTACAAGCGGGGGAATGATTAATCTCGAATATGAAATTAAGCTTGGTTTGTTCTTTTCAAACAGGAATATTAGGATCAAATCGATCAATATTATGAAAGGGGCTGCTCCATGCATCCTGGTTGAGGCTACAAAGAGTGCAGCTGCAAAAAGAAGGATAAACCAAGCGAGGTCCGGCAGATTTATTTTTGGCTTTAATCGGAATTTTAAATAAAATATTACGCTAAGATTAAACAAAAATATGGCCATATAGGTATTCATATTGAATACCCAGTTGGTGGTTTCTAAGCCTGCGGCAGAGAAAATAAATATTAGCGAAGCTAAAAAGGGGGCTAATTTTTCTTTGGTCAGAAAATTAACCAGAAAATATACCGAGATTATTGATAGAACCCTAAAAAGAAATGAAGCATAAAAATAAGCTGCGGAATTTAGACCAAAGAAATTATTTATTATCCCCAAATAAGAATAAGAAAAGTTATATGGTCCTAGATAAGATTTAATGTCAAACCAGCTAAAGGAATGTCTGGATTCAAATTCCAGCCACATAAAATAAAGCTGCTCCCAATCATCACCAAATAAAGACAAATTGAACGTAGGTTTTAACAGTAGATAAGAAACCAGAGGAATGCCAATTACAATCCAGAGCAGTTGTTTTAACGATAGCTTCATAAGTATAATCAACCTTATATGAAGTTTTATATTATAGCAATGGCGGCTTTAGGTAAAGGGCTTTCAGGAAGTGACAGGATTTTTATTGAGCTTGCCAGGAACCTACAAAGCAGAGGTTATCAGATTGCAATTTATCTTTGGGAGGACGGACTAAGAATGTGCAAAAGCCAAATGCTTGAGGGATTGAGTATTAACTACCGTGTGTCAGGTATGTATCCTTGGAAGCACTTCGGTTTTTTTGTTAACTATCTTGCCCGGATAGTTGAGGGGATAAGGATTGCACTGACTGTAAAAATGGAAAATTCAGATAACACGGTTTTATATTCTGCCTCGGAGTTCTGGATGGATTCTGTACCGGCATTTATTCTTAAACTCCGTTTTCCTAAAGCGATTTGGGCAGCTGCCTGGTTTCAAACAGCACCGAATCCTATCTTGGGTTTTACTAACGGAAAAAGGCAGACAACTTACCGTCTTTCTGCCCTTTGCTACTATTTGATGCAACTGCCGGTAAAACCCCTGATTGAAAAATTTGCTGATTTTGTTCTTATTAACAACGAGGAGGAAAGAAATCAATTTCCAAAATTAAATAAACAAAATAAGGTCTTGATTTTGCTTGGGGCAGTTAATGTTTCAAAGATAAAAAAATGGATTCGTGAAAATGGTACAAATAAACCTAAAAATTACGACGCAGTTTTTCAGGGCAGATTCCATCCGCAAAAAGGAGTAGTAGAATTAATCGAAATTTGGAAGTTGGTGACGAAGAAGTTACCTGAGGCGAAACTGGCCATGATTGGTGATGGGCCGTTAATGAAAGATGTGCAGGCAAAAATTGACCGTTTAGATTTAGGTGATAATGTTAAGCTATTAGGTTATGTTTTCGACGGGCCGGAGAAATACAATATTTTTTCCAAAAGTAAAATAGTTTTGCATCCTGCATTTTATGATTCCGGCGGTATGGCGGCTGCTGAAGCCATGGCTTTCGGATTGCCGGGTGTGAGTTTTGATTTATCTTCCCTGAAGAGTTATTATCCACAAGGTATGTTAAAAGTAAGAGTGGGGAATTTAGAAGATTTTGCCGCGGAAATTATACGGCTTTTGACTAATCAGTCCCTTTATAATAAATTATCTAATCAGGCAATTGCTTTAATTGGATCTGAATGGAACTGGGAAAATAGGACTGACCAGTTTATAAAAAAGTTAGGAGAGATTAAAAATGAAAAAAGTTAAAAAATGGCCGAAAGTAACGGTTGTGATATCAAATTATAACGGGCTTAAGTTAAATCTGCTGACAGAGGCGGTTTCTTCGATATTTAAAAACAATTACCCTAATCTTGAGGTTATTTTAGTTGATAATGCCTCAACTGATGAAAGTGTTGAAGTTGCCGGGAAAAAATTTCCAAAACTAAAAATAATTAAAAATCCCGTTAATATGTATAGCCAAGGATTAAACTTGGGCATAAAAAATTCAACCGGTGAATATATTGCTTTTTTCAATAATGATGTAGTGGTAGAAAACGGGTATTTCCAGGAATTTATCAAGTTTTTAGACAATAATAAAGATATTGCTTTATCACAAGGCAAACTACTTTCCTACTTTGATCATCAAATTATTGATAGTGCGGGGGAGACGATAGATCCTTTTGGAACCCCAATTACCATTGGAGCAGGAATGAGTGCTGATAATTTTAATGCAGAGAAAGAAGTTTTATCGGTCAGCGGGTCATGCTCAATTCTTAGAAAAGCATCAGTTGAATCAGTTGGTTTATTTGATGAGGATTTTGGAATCGGATATGAAGATCTTGATTTGGCTCTGCGGGCTTGGAGCCAGGGGTTTAGAGTGGTTTATTTTCCTAAAGTTTCCGCTTTCCACAGACGGGGTGCGACTGATTTATCCGATATGGTGAGGATTAAAGTCAGATGGCACTTT
This sequence comes from uncultured Gammaproteobacteria bacterium, assembly GCA_964645555.1. GTDB lineage: Bacteria > Patescibacteriota > Microgenomatia > Daviesbacterales > UBA10151 > 2-02-FULL-38-15. The sequence goes on along the minus strand of CAZYBP010000001.1, from coordinate 16,063 downwards.
AATAAAAACAGAATTATAACTTTGATAAAAAATTATCCTGTTCCATTTTTGTTGAAAAATCTTCCAGTTACTATTTTTATTTATTTTACTGCAGGACTATGGGAGATAATTATTAAAAGAAAAATAAACTTAGGTTTAACAAGATTTACCTCACTGCTTTGGGTAGCTTTGCATCTAAATGATATTTTCGGAAAGCGCAAAAAAGTGCAGAGCAAAGCCAAAAAGGCAGGGAAGGAAATGATAACGAAGTTACTTTATGATAAAGCCATCGTAAATTCTTTTGACTCGTTTATAAGAACCAAATGATTGATAATTTACCTTTCACATACCCTTGGTTGATCAAAAGAAATATTAAGAAATTTAAAATTAATACCATATTGGATTTGGGGTGCGGCAAAGGGGCGTTTGGAGATTTGGTCAATAATGAAGGCAAATATCAGATAACAGGCGCCGATATCTTCCAACCCTATCTTAAAATTTGTAAAAGTGGCGGAAAATATAAAAAAGTTATGAAAGTGGATTTGATAAAAAAACTCCCCTTTGATGACAAAAGTTTTGATATGGTTGTGTCTTTACAAACAGTAGAGCATCTTGATAAAAAGGATGGCTTCTTGTTAATAAAAGAGATGGAAAGAATTGCTAAAACATTGATACTTCTTACTACACCAAACGGTGATTGTTTGCAGGAGGAATATGATGCAAATAAATATCAACGTCACTTATCCGCCTGGCTACCCAAAGATTTTAAAGGAAAGGGTTTCCGGGTATTTGGCACAGGGTTGAAACTTGTCTACGGCAGCCACTCACATGCAGGTAATGAAATTAAGCTAATACAGCTGCCGTTATATTTTATTTCGTTTCTGATGAATCCGGTTGCTAATATAAATCCCAATATAGCTGCCCAAGTAATAGCAATCAAATGGAAAAAATGAAAACTCTGGAAAAAGTAAAAGATATTTTACTGGATCCAAGAGTTTTTTTCTTATTGATTGCTTTTTTATTAGTGCAACTTTGGTTTACTAAGAATATATTGTTTGGAGGAACTGAGGTAGGTATTCCGACTTACGCCCCGGGAAAAATATTGGAACAGATTAGATGGTTGTGGTGGGAAGCATTAGGCCCCGGTACTTCAATTCCCACAGTTGCCGCATCAATACCTTTCTACTACTTTATGAGTATTTTAGAACGTTTAGGTTTTGGTGCAATCGGGATCCAAAAGGTCATATTTTTTATCATAATTTACTTACAAGGCTTGGGGGTAAGCCTGCTTTGTAAGCAAATTATTCCTTATGGTGGTAGATTGCAGCTTTTGGCTGGGTTATTTTATATATTCAATCCTTTTATGATGATTGTTTGGCATAGATTTATTTATGCCAATTTTATCCTCTCGGCATCGTTGCCTTATTTTGTATTCTTTTATATCAAGCTTTTGGAGAAAGGAAGAATGATATTTATTTTCTTGTTCCTTGTTATATCATTTCTGGCAAGTTATATGTTCTCCTCAGTTGCTCCAGTTATAGCAATTTGGCTGGCGGTGGCGGTTATATTTATTTTCTCCGTGTTTGAAAACCGCAGACAAGTTAAAAAAATAACAAGAAATATTTTTTTAACTGTTACACTTTTTGTTTTGTGGATATTAACAAATTTTTGGTGGTTGTATCCTTTGTTTAGTACTACAAATTTAGTATCGGCTTTTTCAAATAAAGGGAATGTTGATACCCTTCTTACTCTAAGCTCACAATCCACAATAAATTATGTTATCAGAGGGATTAATCCTTTTATAATGTTTTTTGAAAAGGATTGGGGTGAAGTATATTTAAGTCCGTACTTCCAGCTTTTAAGCTGGACTTCAGTACTATTTATTCTGTTAAGTTTTATCAAAAGAGAAGGAAAAGTATGGTATATGATAACGCTTTTTCTTTTTGGGGTATTTATGGCAAAAGGGGCGGCAGAGCCTTTTGGAAAAATCACAGCCTGGATTTATGCGAATATTTATTTATTAGGTGCAATCAGAAATCCTTTCGAAAAAACTGGCTTGCTGGTGTTTTTGCCAGCATCCATACTCATAACATTGGGAGTACGGAACTTATGGATATTCAAAATAAAGCTAAATGTGCCATTCAAGGCATTAATTCCAAAAATTATTACGGTTATTTTGGTAATGGGTATGATTGTCTATGTTTGGCCAATGTTTGGAGATAGGTTATTTGGGAGTGATAAATATCCACCCTTTTTTACAGTGCCTGCAGATTACAAAGAAGTTTCAGCCTTTTTGTCGAAGGAGCTTACAATAAATCCAGGCAAAATATTAATTTTGCCAATTTCAGAAGGGGATGCAGCAACGTATAACTGGACATATACTTATAACGGAGTAGAACTGGCTTCACATCTATTTCCCGGAGCATCCATCTCCAGGCAGTTATATATCCCTTTTGTTGACCGGCTTATTGAGGAAATTGCCAGAACTTTTCATAAAGAAAACTATATTGCCCAAAAAGCAATTCTAAAAAATTTGGGAATAAAATATATTGTTTTGAATAAAGATTTAGATTATTCCCAAAGAAGAATTGATAATCCAAAGAAGATAGAGCATTTTTTAAACACATCTTCAGATCTTTCAATTGTTAAAGAAACAGGACATCTTAAGGTTTACAAATTTTTAGACGAAACCAAGTCAGCTGTCAATATTGCAGGAGGAATATCATTGGTATCAGGTAGTGGCCTCCCCCGTGATATAAGCCAAACGGATTATATTATGGGTAATGTTATCAATACAAACAACATTTTCTTACAAGAGTTTAGTACCCAGCATATTGATGAAAGTATCCTTTACAAAGAAATTCTTTATCCGCAGAGGGTCATTCCTTTGGAATCTTTTTCAACCCCTCCTGATATAATAATACCCCGACCATTTATAAAATATTTGCCTGACTCCATATTTTATCCTGCAGTAATTCTGAAGGAAAAAATTGAATTTTATTTTACGCCTTTTTATGAGAAGTCTATGAAAATGCTTGTTCTAACTCAAAAGAGAATAATTGAAGCAGATCGTTTAAGACAAGCAAAAAAAGAGCAGGAATTTAATCGGTCAATTGCACAATATTCCGCTTATCTTGATGAAACAACTGGGATGTTGAAAAAATTATCTGAGGAAGATTTGGATACGCAAACTAAGTCCATTATAAAGGTAGTGCTTGATGAAGAAAAAAAGAAACTGACAAGCTTTATAGATGCCGCCGGCAATAACGAGATTAATTTGAAAATTAAGGAAGATATTGAAAAGATATCAGCTTTTCTAAAAGATATCGGTCTTGAGGTTTACTATACTTTTGTTGATACTGAAGTAGAAAATTCCAGCAAGATCAACGTATACCAGTTTTTTATCCGTAATCATACACGGATGGAGTTTATTTTAACATCTGTTGATAGTAAACATTTCGGTCTAGAAGACGGCAAGACTATAAAAGTTTATCTTGATGGGACGGCTAAATATATGGTTTTAAAGCAAGAAGACAGCAAGAACTGGTTTTCTTTAGGTGAGATTGAATTAACTCCGGGGGTACATGAAATAGGTTTATCTATACAAAACAATTTGAATGTGCTTCATAAGGTTGATAGCAACAAAGAGGGAATTACTGAATACACAATTTCGGACTATAATCCTGATAAAACGTATATCTTGAGTTTTAACTATAAAGTGCTTCAAGGTCCCCCCCCGCAGATACAATTTTGGCAGGATTCTGATAAGCTGACGGGTGTTAAAGTGCCAAAACTCAGAAAAGAAATTAGTGATAATGCACATGATTTTAATTGGAAATATCTAACCCTCTCAATAAGTACCAATAATACGGCTTCAGTACGGTTAGACAGAAGCACAGATAAGCCAACGATAAAAATATTTACCGATAATCAATCTAAGGTGGAAATTAGGGATTTGAGTATAGCTGAATCTTTTAATGGTAGTGTCGTGTTGAGTAGCTCAGTTGGCAATACTTTTAGTCCTGTTACTGCCGAATTTAAAAAAATTTCCCCGGTGGAGTACCAAGTGCAAGTGAATAATCCCAATCAGGATATGTTTATAGTATTAAATGAAAGCTTCCATAATGGCTGGAAAGTGATTATGGATTCTCCAAAAATGGGAGAAGTTGCTGAAAAAGATCATTACTTGACAAATGGATATGCTAATGGATGGTTAATTAATAGAACCGGTGAATTATCTTTCAGGATAAAATTTACCCCGCAAGATAATTTGTATACAGGTTTGAAGATAAGTTTAACTGTATTTTTTCTGCTGTCACTTTTACTCTTAGGTAAACAATTTCGCCGGAAGCAACTAAATTAATATATTTTTGCTTTTATTCGATAGACATTTGTCTCTTGAAGCTTTTCCGCTGGTTTGTCAAGATCCTCATAATATACTCTCAGGTTGGAATCATTATAGATAAGTCTTAAAGCGTCCTGATTGTTTAATATAACAGCTACCTGTTTGGAACTGGAACCCCATTCTGCAGTGAGGTGGGGATAATTTGGATCATTTTCGAAGTAGATAATAGCTTCTTTGGGTAAGTTAGGATAAGTTGTTTTGATTTGATTTATTAATCTTTCTGCCAGTCTTCCTCTGCTTGCTGCCCAATATGTAGTGTCTTCTAGTTTTATAGACACTGCAGATAGGGTTAAAAGGGAAAAAATTACCAGGGCAGTCAGTATGCTAGCGGTAAATTTAGCATATTTTGACATGTTAGTGTAAAAATTTAAGACTATGAAAGTCACAACAGTCCAGAAAGCTGGCAGGACAAAGACTAAATAGTGGGTGGATTTATGGTTTGGTAAAAATATTATCGGCAGCAGCCCCACCATAAGCCAGAGCAGAAAAAAACAAAACCGCCGGTCAAAAAACACAAACTTTTTTTTAAGTATTAAATACAAAAACATGAAAAGGAAGATGGAAAGAGCAATACCGAAAGCAATAAAGATAACCGTATAATAATTTCCCCAGTAGCGCATGAGTACCGGATTAAGTTTTATCCCCGGTCCTATAAAATCAATGAGCATTTCAGGGATGCCAAAAGCCCAAACAGAATACCAAACTATGGAATTTAATACAGAAGAGATATTGAAAATAAATTGATATTGTTTTTCTCCGGAAGAAAGACCGATCTTGACTAAATCTATGTAAAAAAGAAAAACCGTAGCAAGTAGAAATGGTAAAAGAGCAATTGCTTTGCTTGAGATTTTTTTAACGTTGGATGTAATAAGCATTATAAGCATAACTCCGGCAGTCATTCCCACTATTTCATGAGAAAAAATAGCCATTAAAAAGGTAACAAATGTTGCCAGATACAGCGCCGGATTATTATTTACTAAATATTTTCTATATAAAATCAATGTCAACAGAGCAAACATTGTTGCGCCGCCCGTCTCTATTCCCCCGGCCAAATAATATAAAAGAGCAACATTGGCAGCGGTAATGCCGAAGAAAAAAGCTGCCAAGGTAGCAAGAATTTTGTTTCCAAAGATAATATTTACCAAAAAATAGACCAAAGATATGTTAATAAAATGAACAATCAGCATTAGTATCCTAAAAGGGAGATGGTTTAAATCAAAGGCAGAAAAATAGATATTATGCAAGGCTTCTCTGAAGATGGGTCTGTAAAACGCAATGCCTCTTTCCGGAAAAGAATGTATGGCAAACAGGTTTAAAAATCCCCCTAATGTATTGTCAGTTTGACTGATTTTAAACATAAAGAAATCATCCTGAGAAAAATAAACAAAAAGAGTCTGATAATATAAGAGGAAAACAACTACAAATATTATAATCAGGGGGAATAACTTCTTCATGTTTATATAATATACTAAATCAAAAGTTTTGGGATATAATTTAAAGATGAGCTTATCTGCTAAGTCTTTCTTTCTTTTTGGGTTAGTGTTTCTTTTTTTGGCAGCTTTAGCAATTGCCTCAAATCATCAAGGGTTTGCCGGGCGGCTTTTAATTTTACCCCTTTTTATTTTTTTTGTAGGGACAGTTAAATATTTATGGGAGATAAAAAATACATGAGTAAAAAGGCGGCAATATTACTTTTAACTTGTGTTTTTTCATTTATCTTTTGGACATGGTTTTTACCCGGTCCAAGAGTGGCTGTTGACTATCCGCTGGTTTCCGAGACTGCCCTTAAATCCTTTTTTGATATTCCCCGGGTTTGGCTTGACTTCGGAGCGGAGGGTTTGGGTGAATATTCAGTTTATACTATTTGGTCCTGGCCGATGATGTTTATTTCTGCAGTACTGATACATCTTGGTTTTACTTTTGCCTTTTTGGAAAGGATTCTTTTAACCGGTTTTATCCTTGCTTTCGGTAGTTGGGGGATATGGAAAACCGGTCAAAATATTAAATTATCTGTGCCGGCAAAAACTATAGCGATTATTTTTTATTTAACTAATACATATATTCTTTCAGTCATTGACGGGGGACAGATGGTGGTTGGTATGGCATATGCATTTTTTCCAATCAGCTTTTTGGCGATAGAAACAGCAATCAAAAAAGGATGGATAAATAAGATAATTGCAGCTTATTCCGTTTGGGTTTTAGGTTTTTTAGATTTTAGGTTTGTCTATATATTGATAATTCTATCTTTTTTGCGTTTCATTTATGAATTCTTATTTTTAAATAGGAAGGAATGGGGAAGTTGGATCAAAAATTCATTTCAGATGGCTTTTGTCTCTCTTTTAATAGTCGGGGGGATGAATGCTTATTGGCTTGTACCGATAATTAAAAAACCGTTATCTGACTCTACCTATTTAATGTTGACACAAACAAACTTTGAAAGTTTTACAACAATAGGTCATTCAATGTTTTTAATTGTTCCTCATTGGTTTAAAAATATCTTTGGAAAAATTAGTCCTTTGAATTTTGAATTTATTCTTATCCCGATTTTTGTATTTTTGGCACCGGTATTCCGGCCTAAAGACAAAACAGTGGGTTTTTGGCTGATAGTTGTTTTACTGTCAGTCTTTTTAGCAAAAGGAGCATCCGAACCGCTTAGTCAAGTTTATCCCTTTTTATTCCATAATATACCCGGTTTTTCCCTATTTCGGGATTCAACAAAATTTTTCTTTCTTGTTGCTTTATCCTTTACGATCCTGCTGTCTATTTCGGTAGATGAAATTATAAACAAATTAAAGAGTACGAAAGCTAAGATATTATTTCCTATCGCAGTTATAATCTATCTTTTATTCCTGATTAGACCTGTATGGTTGGGGCAAATGACCGGTACGTTTTATTTACCCATTTACCAGCAGGAATATTCTAAATTAAATAATATTGTTGGAGATGACCTGGAATTTTCCCGAATATTTTGGATTCCTGCTATCCCGCCCTTAGGTTTGATTGACGATAATCATCCTTCTGCCGAGGCAGCCAGGTTTGTCCAGAAAAGACCTTTTGCTATAGGTACGAAAGGCACTTATGAAATATTTAATTTTTTAAGAGAAGCATCCTTTATGGGTGAATTATTTAATGTAGCAGGTATAGGGTATATTGCCTATCCGGCGTTTGATCCAAGGCGTGACGATCTGCATCCGGATAACGTTAAATATTACGATACCTTTTCAGATCAACTGAATAAACTTCCCTGGCTATCAAGAATTGCTGATTCCCCCATCCCCCTTTGGAAGACAACTAAGCATCAGAATAAATTTTTTGTAACTTCAAACTTTTGGTGGGTAGTCGGGTCAGACAGTATTTACGCTGAAGCAACAACCAGCAGCAAGTTGAGTTTATCTAATAATGCTTTAGTCTTTGCCGAAGAATACCCGGGGTTATCAGAGAGGATGGAAGGAATAAGTGATGCAAAAATTATCTTAAATAATAAAACAAATCTGGATTTGGCTGCTTCTTTTATTCCTGCCTCTAAGTTTATTTTTCCTTCATCGAAACTGAAATTAGATCCTGATGAATCAGGTTGGTGGAAAAGACAGACAAAGGATTTAATCCGGTTTCGGTACTTTCTTAAGACAAAATACGGTATAGACAATACAGATTTTGATTACGGAGGGGGCTGGGCAGTAGGGGAAGGAGAGAGAAAATTGAAAATTGAGAGTGAAAAATTGAAAAATGGACAAATATTGCTTGCAAGAGTTATGGAGAGCTCAAGAAGCGGGAAAGTAAGCTTTTACCAGGACGAACAGTTAGTCGGGGAAATTTCAACGAAAATTGACAAAGATACTAACGTCAGATGGTTTGAAGTAGGAAAAATAAGTTCTGATTCTCCAATTACAGTTTCCTCATCCGGGGATATAAATATCATAAATGCACTCATTTTTGTGCATCCTGAGGATTGGTCTGATTATCAAAACAAAGCCTTAATTTATCAGCAAAGTATTGGAAAATTTAGCAATGCCATTGACGATTCTGCAGTGAAAGTTGAATATCAGAAAATAAATTCTACTAAATATAAAGTGTTGATTAGGGATTTTAAAGGAACAGGCTTTTTGGTTTTTTCTGAAAGCTATGATCCTTTATGGCAACTGGATGATAAATCTTCGCTTCCCGGCTATAGTTTGCTAAATGTTTTCCCGGTTGAAAAAAATGGGGAATATATTCTGGAATTTAAAGCTCAAAAATTTGTTTCGGAAGGTTTATTGGTAACGGGGCTGACGGTTTTAAGCATAGGGATTTTGATGGTAATATTAAAGACAAAACTATGAAATTATTTATTGCTGGGCAACGAAGTTTTTTTATATTAATTGCGTTACTTGCCGGCATTTTAGTTTCAATATGGTTCCGTGAGGGCAATATATTAGGAACAGCGGAAGCGATAATTCCGTTTCATAACCTGGAAAGATATAAGGATAAAACAGCTTGGGCCTGGACTGATTTTCAGTTAGGTAGTACCTAAAGTCTGACAGTTGCATCAGCTCCAAGCTGGTGGTTGCTTTCGGAAATTCAAAAGTTGGGGATACCAGGCTATATACTTCAAGCTTTCACCTTCTGGTTTCTATTTATTTCGGCCGGGGTGGGAATGTATGGATTAACAAAACTTTTATTTCCCAATCTTGCCCAAAAATATGTTTTATTGGCAGTTTTATTCTACTGGTTTAACCCTCTTTCCATGGTGAATGTCTGGAACAGGTTTTTATATAATTATATGGTTTTTTGGGCAGCTTTACCGATTTTACTTTTTCTTTTTATTTGGGGGTTACAAAAACGAAGTTTTATTGCCGGTATTATTTTTGGTATTGCGACCTACATTTTTTCCTATGCCTTTACTTCGTATGTTTTTAACTTTCTTATGTGGTTATTACTTGCTTTCACCTGGCTTTTTTTCATTTTAGCCTTTAGAAAAAAGGAATTCACCTTTTTTGCCATCAAATATATTTTATTAACCTTAAGCTTTTTTATCCTGGTGCATGCATGGTGGATTATCCCCACTTTTCAGTTTGTTCAATCTGAAAATACAGCCAAGGAACTGTCTCTTTTTATAACTACCGAAGGCAATCTTTACACTCTAAATATTCTTAGCCGGAAACTGGGAAATTTAATCGATATTTTAAGATTTATGCATAGAGGTTTTTATCAGGGAGAAGGTCCGGCTTGGTCGGCTGCATTTAATACTTTTTTACCCGGTTTAATCCTATTTGGTTTTACCGGAACAATTTTATGGGTAATTTACCAATTAAGATCAAAGCTATCTGTGCTTTATTTGACTATAATATTTTTCTTTGGGTTATATATAGCAAAAGGTAGTAATCAACCATTTGGTGAAGTCTTCCAATACTTTTTTACCAGATTATCTGTTCTGCAAATTTTAAGAGACCCTTTTGAAAAAATTGGTTTTATAACCGCTTTAGTTTCTGCACCTCTTTTTGCTGCAGGCGTATCTCAATTAGGAGAATACAGTAAAAAAGCCGTTTTAATAATTTTCTCTGTTTTTTTCCTTTTAGTTTTGGCCGTCTTAGGTTTTCCTTTCTTTTCGGGCCTTGTTTTTACCAGTGTTACTCCACCAAATAATAATTACAAAGTAGGCTTTCAGGTAAAAGTGCCATCTTATTATAAGGAGGCTGATACTTGGTTGCAAAGGCAGGGGAAGAATTTTAGGTTTATCAGTCTCCCTTTGGGTGATGAGGGAATGACTTATAAATGGGAAAAAGGCTACCAGGGTATAGAGCCTTCCGAGATACTCTTTTCAACTCCTAATATCTCTTTTAATACGACTATCCCTTATTATTCACAAGTAGTTGAGGGATTAGAAAAGTTGTTTGTCAGGGAGCCTGATTTTTCTAAAGTTGCAAATCTGTTAAATGTTAAATTTTTATTGACACGCTCAGATATTGATATCAGGGAAAGAAGGTTGAGGGATCCACAAGTTATAGAAAAGCTTCTTGCAGAAAGAGAAGAAGAGGGTAGTTTCAAGAAAGTTGCTCAATTTGAAAAATTGAAACTGTGGGAAAATACCAGTTGGGCAGACAGAACCGTTTATGCAGCAAATAAACCAATATTTACTTTTCCTCAATCTAAAATATCAGATGTTTTGTGGGGCAATGAACATTATGATGTATTACTTTCAACCGATACCCGGAAAGAAATTGACAGCATGAGCGTTGTAACTATTTTGTATCCTGAGGAAGAAAAAAAGGAAACTCTTATTGATGAAATACCATCTTTTGAGCACAAAAAGGAATATAAAATTAATGCCGAAAAAGATGCTGATTATGAGCTTATTTTGGATAATGTTATTCTGGAGGCAAATGAAGCATCTATTGCTGCAAATATTAAAGTTATTGTTGATGATAAAATTGCTTTACAAAAGGGCCAGATACAAAACAATAAAATTTCATACGGGTTGTTTAATTTCAGCCCAGGTCAGCACAAGATTATCATAGAAAGACCCGTAACTGAAAATCTGCTTTCTGTTCCCAGGGATCTTATTATTTCTACAAATCAAGATAAAAAAATTTCTTATGAAATCAATAATTTTGATCCTTATGGGAAGTACTTTATACAATTTAACTACATAATTTCTTCAGGATCGGACTTCACATTCATTTTTAATCAGAGTAATGACATGGTAAGAAATAATAATCTTGTTCTCCAGGCACCGAACTTTAATCTTCTGACTAAAGGAAAAAACTCCACCTCATTTATATTTGCCAAAGGCGGATTTAACGCACAAAGATCCGAAGGAGCTAATGCAATGTTTTGGGCAAATTCTGTAATGCCAACCGAAATTATTCTGAAAAATCTATCCGTTAACCGCTTGATAGACCCCCTACCTATACTAATCAGTCAAAATTCTCTATTGGATTCCCCTCTTCCTAAAATTACATATATAAAACATAATCCAACAAAATATTCAATACAAATTAAAGCAGCAGACAAACCGTTTATCTTAGTACTTTCGGAATTATTCAACAGTAGTTGGGAGGCTACATTAGATGACGGTACCAGAATTAATAAACATTTCTTAGCTAATACTTATGCTAACGGCTGGTTAGTAGAGAGAAGTGGAGATTTTAATCTGACGTTAGAGTTTGCTCCTCAACGTGTGCTTGAGGCAGGTAAGATAGTTTCATTTTTGTCACTAGCGGCAGGACTAGTGTATATTATTGTTAGGAAATTATTATGGAGATAATCTATTGGGCAATTTTGGCGGTATGGATAATTGTGATCTGGACTTTGAAAAAAAAGGCCAGTTTCTCTATGAAAGTAGCTTTAGGTTTTTTTGTTCTGGCAGCTGTCTTGACAGTTTTAACTCTTCGTAATTTGGCTGAACCTCTAATGAGAGTCAGCTTCATCGGTTGGTTAATAGGGATATTGCAGGCAGTTTGGGAGTATATTAGAAACTCTGAATGAGACTTGTGCGATGTTAAAAGAAATTTTTTCTACAGCCACCTGGAAACAATCCCAGATTACAGTTATTGGGACAATTATAAACGGGGTTTTGGGTGCGCTGTTTTATATCCTGCTGGCCAGGATTTTGGGTCCTGCGGAGTTTGGCATCCTGACTGTTTCTTTAACTACCTTAGTCCTGATTGCTGACATGGCAGACATTGGAACAAATACCGGATTGATCCGTTTTGTATCTTCCCACATTTCAAAAGACAGGGAAAAAGCATATAGATTTTTGAAATTGAGCCTGGAAATTAAGCTGGTAGCTTGGATAGTGACATTCTTGTCAGTTTATTTGCTGACGCCTTTTTTAGCAATCCAGGTTTTCCATACAGAAGAGCTAATTTTACCACTTAGATTGGTAGCATTTGGAGCAGGAGGGGCATTACTTTTTACGTTTGCTACATCTGCCTTGCAAGCTTTCCAGAAATATTTTCTTTGGAGCCTGTTAAATATTTTCACCAATGCCTTAAGACTTGTTTTAATAGTGCTACTTGGTATTTCAAGCTTACTTAATATAGAAAGCAGTTTATTTGTTTTTATACTCCTGCCTTTTTTTGGTTTCTTTGTAGCATTATTTTTTCTTCCCAGCAGGCAGTTATTGCAAGTTAAGGAGGAATTTTCCCTGTCAGCAGAACTTTTTAAATATAATATCCCCGTTGCAGTATTTAGCCTGATTGCCGCTTTTTCGGCCAGATTGGATACCTATCTGAATGCTGCTTTGCTTTCCAGCCGGGAAGTTGGAATATATGGGGCTGCTAACCAGCTGGTTCAAATTATGCCTCAGTTGGTTTCAGCCTTAGGCCTTGTTTCCTCACCTAAATTTGCCTCCTTCCAAAACAATTCCCAGATGTTGACTTATTTTAAAAAATTCCAGTTTTTAGTCCTGGGACTTTGTCTTTTGGGGATTCTCACTATTCCTGTCTCAACTTATCTTATTCCAATACTTTTTGGTCCCACCTACTCTGAGGCAGTCATACCCTTTATTTTTTTATTCCTGGCAAACCTGGTTTTTCTCTTTTCTATACCGGTACATCACAGCATCATTTTTTATTTTAGCAGGCCCGATGTTTTTATTTGGGCAGCTTTAGGTCATCTAATGGTGATAGGAGTAGTAGGATACTTCATGATTTCAAATTTCGGCATAATAGGTGCATCTGTTACTGTGCTAGTTGGTACGGCTTTTAACTTTATCTATCCTTTGATTTGGTTGCTAGTGAAACTAAGAAAATGAAAATTTGGGCAAATACCATTGTAAACAATGAAGAAAATTTTATTTGGTTTTCCATTATGAGTGTGATGGATTTTGTTGATAAGGTTTTAGTTTGGGATACGGGTTCAACAGATAAAACAGTAGATATAATCAGGGAAATAAAGGAAATTTGCGGAGATAAGGTGGATTTTAGGGAAGTTGGGGCAGTTGATAGATACGAATTTACTAAAATGCGGCAGAAATTGCTTGAACAGTCTGATTGTGATTGGATTTTAATTTTAGATGGTGATGAAATTTGGTGGAAAGATTCAATTAAAAAGGTAGTTTCAAAAATTCACCAAGGAAATACTGAAGGAATTGCCGTACCGATGATTGTACCGGTGGGAGATATTTATCATTTACAGCAACAGGAAGCAGGAAGATATAAAATTTTAGGGAAAACAGGACATCTTAGTTTAAAGGCTTTTAGTAAACATATTCCCGGTCTTCATGTTGATTTTCCTTATGGAAAAGAAGGTTTTTTGGATCAAGACAACCGTTTTGTGCAGGATAGAGAAAAAATAATTTTCCTTAATGCACCATTTTTGCATGTTACTCATTTGAAAAGATCTTCCTTGAAAAGAAAATATGAGAAATTTAAATATGAAATAGGAAAAAAGATAGAAGACGGATTCAAATTCCCCGAAGTTTTTTATCAAAAAACCCCAAGTTTTATTCCTTCCCCATGGCTTAGGATGCAAGGATTGGAAAAAGCAAAAGCCCGGTTGCTTACTCCGCTTCGAAAATTGAAAAGGAGATTAATTTGAGCACTAAACTGGGGGCCAAAACTTTAGAATCAATGAGCCAGGCAGTATGGTATAACCAGTGGACCCTAAAAAAATTTGTTCAATATCTAAAGGGAGATATTTTAGAAGTAGGTTGCGGGATAGGTAATTTTACCCAAGCATTGATTCCCTTTGGCAAAGTGTTTGCAATTGATATAGATAAAGAACATATTAGTCAGACACAGAGGCTTTTGGGAGAGAGGGCCGAGGTTGGTTTAGGGGATATTGAGAGCGGATCATTATTTTTTAAAAAAAGATTTGACACTATTTTATGCATCAATGTTTTAGAACATATAAAAGATGATAAAAAAAGTCTTAACAATATGCACTCTCTTTTAAAAAAAGGAGGCTACCTGATTCTTCTGGTGCCCGCCCATAAGTTTCTATATGGGGCAATTGACAAATCGATAGGCCATTTCAGAAGATATGAAAAAAAAGAATTAATTAAATTGCTTGAGCAGACAGGATTTAAAATTGAAAAGGAGAGAATACTAAATGTCTTGGGAGCATTAGGTTGGCTGATATCCTCAAAATTCTTCTCGGAAAAAATTGTTGATGAAAAGAAAGTAAAAATATTTAATTTTGTCGCTCCTTTCATTTTGCCCTTTGAGGATATTTTTAAACCGCCCTTTGGTACATCAATTCTGGTAGTTGCAAAAAGGACAACATGATTTTATCTATCATAATTCCTGTTTTTAATGAAGAGAAAACCATCGGACTTATTTTAGAAAAAGTTGCCCTGATCAAGCTTCCTAAAAAAGTTAAAAAGGAAATTATTATAGTGGATGACGGATCTACCGATAAAACTCCCAAAGTTTTATCGGAATTTAAAATTGAAAATTTAAAATTGAAAATTTTAAGGCATGAAAAAAATGAAGGCAAAGGAGCAGCAGTGAAAACCGCTTTAAAAAATATCACAGGAGATATGATTATTATCCAGGATGCGGATTTGGAATATGATCCAAAAGATTACGTTAAGTTACTGGACCCAATACTACAAAAGAAAACTAAGGTCGTATATGGCTCAAGGCTTGTTAATTATCCCTTCAAGCTTTGGGGTCAAAGTAAAACGGTTTTACCCTTACACCTTTTAGCTAACCGTTTTTTAACTACGCTGGTTAATATCTTGTATGGATCAAACCTGACAGATATGGAAACATGTTATAAACTATTCAGTAAAGAGGTTTTGGATAAAATTAATCTTAA
Source organism: uncultured Gammaproteobacteria bacterium (assembly GCA_964645555.1). Taxonomy (GTDB): domain Bacteria; phylum Patescibacteriota; class Microgenomatia; order Daviesbacterales; family UBA10151; genus 2-02-FULL-38-15. Next base: position 936 of record CAZYBP010000001.1, on the reverse strand, counting down.
ATCAAATAGATTCAATATTGAGCCGGAAGTCACAATTAAAATCTTAAAATTAGGATATGATGTTTTTGAAGTCCCAATTAAAGTTCAACCAAGGACTTACGGGGAGGGTAAAAAGATCGGTTTTGCTGACGGGGTAGAAGCTGTCTGGACTATTTTTTGGTACCGCTTTTTTAACTAAGAAAATGATTAACTACATAAAAAAATACCAAACGCAATTAATATTATTTTTAATTTTTATTCTGGCGGTTTTTCTGAGATTTAATAGATTGGGGGAAATTTATGTTTTTAATTTTGATGAAGAATATCAGGCAACTTATGCCTGGACGCAAGTTTTAAACCCTCATCCTATTTGGATTGGGGTCAGTGCTTCCTTTTTGGATTTTTATTTAGGTCCCTACTTTACATATTTTACAGCCTTACTTTTGAAACTTTCCAATGGCGATCCGATGATTACTGCCTATTTTGCCGCCTTTTCAGGCAGTTTAACAACAGCTTTAGTATTTATTACCGGTTGGAAGATTTTTAACAGAACAGCCGGCATAATTGCTTCGCTACTCTACGCCAGTTTGCCGCTTTTGGTTTTTTTTGATCAAAAATACTGGAATACTATGTTTACTCCAATGATTGCTTTGTTATTATTTGTAACTTTATATTTAGTAAAGAAATCAGCCTGGTTTTGGGTAGGATTTGCTACCCTTTTAGGGGTAGTAATTGAGACGCATTTGGAGCCGGCACCATTGATGCTGGTAGGGTTTTGGAATTTTATCAAAGGCGGGTTTTGGAAAAATTTTAAATTAGTAGTTGTTTGTTTATTTGTTTTTGCTCTTTTTTATTGGCCTTTGGCAGTTTTCGATTACAATCATAATTTTTCTAATCTAACTTTGTTTTCCCGTATAGGTGAGGGGTTTGGCCAGTCAAAAATTGCTTTTGACCCTG